>WRMA01000059.1 GCA_009777355.1 Oscillospiraceae bacterium
GCCCATTCTACGCCGCCATTTACGGCTGTAAGGGTTGTTTCGATTCTGTTCATTGCCACGAATTTTTTCCTCCTTTCTTCTGTATTTGGAGGCATAAAAAATCCTCCACCTTTCTTCTCGTGGAGGGAAAAAACAAACAAAAAACCGCCCACACGTACACCAACATAAACGACCTAAATATGGTCGCTTGCGATATACATGTGTCGGCTCCTGCTCCAACAACATTTTTTTATTTACTCTTAATCTCGATGCTCTTTGAGCAATTTTCACAAGGCGTACGCACGCAGGAAAACGAACGCCGTATAATCTTCGCGTGTCCGATTTATCATCAGCCACACGTATATTATATCACAAATCAAAATTCATGTCAAGGGTTTTTTTGAAATATTTTAAAATATTTTTTATGGTAATTATTAGTATATTGCCGCAGACTTCTTTTTTCTTTTGGCGGGGCGTTTGAGTATATCGAATTTGTCAAAAAATGTCAAGGCACGGGTAGTATTTTTGTAAAAATTTTCTATTTGTTGCGACAACGAAATTTTTTCCAAAAATCTCCACCCTCGCGCAGCGACCTTGACATTTTTTGAAAATTCGATGTTTTTTTTATTGCCCGCCGCGAAAAAAATAATAAAACTTTTGACCCACAATTTGACTAAATCCCAACAGGGTGCTAACTCCAACGGTTGAAAGTTAATGTGCAAAAACAAATTTTAATTCAAAAAGAGAGGTAAAAAAAATGAATGGAAAAATCACAATTCAAAGCGCGATTGATGAATTGCAGAGGAATTTCAAAAGGTTGAACGAAATCTATTTTAACGGCGAACTCGAACGACCAGTAATAACAATCTTGACCGACAACAAAGGCGGGGCTTACGGTTGGATAAGCGTAAACAAGGTATGGAGCAGTAAAGATAAGCAATATTACAGAGAAATAAATCTTTGTGCCGAATATCTGAATCGCCCCGCCGAACTGGTAATCACGACACTTTTACATGAGATGTGCCATTTGTGGAACATTCAAAACGACATACAGGATTGCTCAAGAGCGGGAACATACCACAACGGTAAATTTAAAGAAATCGCCGAAAAGTGCGGGTTAATCGTTGAAAAATCGGCACAGTATGGGTACTGCGTGACAAAGCCGAGCAACGAATTAAACGCGTATGTAAAAGAAAATTGCCGTGCGGGTTGTTTCAAGTTAGAACGCATGAAAACATATCGTGACGGCACACCCAAGACTACAACAACAGGCACGGACGGTAAGGAAAAAACCGTAAGTCGGACAAAACAGAGCATGAGAAAATATAGCTGTCCGAAATGCGGACTGGCAATCAGAGCGACAAAAGATATATCGGGAAAGCTGATGTGCGTTGACTGTGACGAGATACTTATTGAAAGTTAGATTTCAATACAAGCCGAAGCGGGAGCGGCTAAACTCCCGCATTTTCTATCTATCGCCGAAAAGTTTACAAAATATCCTTGACTATACTTTTTGATTTTGATATAATATACTTTAAATAGCTTATGTGCCTATGGGTACAGAAAATTTATATAATCTAAGGAAGAAAACATGATAAAAAATTTATTGGATTTGATTGTTTCTCACGGCGACCGAGGTACGGTTGTTCCATTTACTCGTATTAATGACTTAAAAAGGAATATGATTGATTTAAAAAACGGAGATTACCATACAGATTGGCTCAATCGAATGGCAAATTATATAACAAACGATAAAAATAAGTTTATGCCGCCTGATTTGAATTTTGTACCTTGTTCTTTGATTTCAATTATAAGGTCAAGTCCTAAAGTGATATTAGGTTTTAATTACAACGACAAATTAATTGATTGTGTAGTTCCTCCGCATTATACCGATTTTCATTTGAATTGCGATAAAATAGAGCATTATATATGCGATTATTTATCACCACTTGGATTTTCAGTTAAAGGCGTCCATACGCTTCCTCAAAAAATGTTGGCGGTTCATTGCGGATTAGGCCTGTACGGGCGTAATAATATTTGTTATAACAACGAATTTGGTAGCTATATGCAAATAATGTCCTATGTTTCCGACTTGCCCTGCGACGAAACTAATTGGTTTCCGCTTAGACGTATGGAAATATGTGAAAATTGCGGAGCTTGCGTATCTTCCTGCCCAACGGGTGCTATTGACCCAAAACGTCAGCTTATTAACTCGGATAAGTGCATAACATATAAAAATGAATCGACCGGGGAGTTTCCGGAATGGATTGATAAATACGCGCATAATAGTATTATTGGTTGTACAAAATGTCAAGATTGCTGTCCAGCCAATTCAATTAATAAAAACCATGTAATAATGGGTGTTACATTCACAGAAGAAGAAACATCTGAAATTTTAAGTCACAGGGACAATGTATCTTATACAGATTCATTAACGGCTAAAATAGAAGCAACGGGTATTCCTCCAGAGTGCATACCGTTTTTACATCGAAATTTAGCTATGTTATTACAAAGACACAATTTATAGCAAAGTATAAGCATTAGGCGAAGTTAAACGCGCAAAAAAAGTAGCAGGAATGAGCCATTAAAGCCCGTTCCTGCTGTTTGTTGTTTTATCGTCCGAACATAGAAGCTAACGGCGAAGAATTTACCGCGCTTTGCAGTTGCTCATTGTCGATACTTGTGTAAATTTGTGTGGTGTTAAGGCTCTCATGTCCGAGTATCACTTGAAGCGTCCGAACGTCAATACGCTTATTGAAAGTTAATTTTCAATAAAGCATAAAGCAATAAAAATCCCGTCCTAATTATGGACGGGATTTCTTCTGCAAGATTGAGCCTGTATAATTTTAATTTTTCGTGTAAAAATCGTGTACGCTTGTTTTTTTAACGCAAAAACCCCCGATTTATCGAGGGTTTTAAAATTTTGGTGCCGGTGACCGGAATCGAACCGGTACGAGGGATGAACCTCACGGGATTTTAAGTCCCGGGCGTCTGCCAATTCCGCCACACCGGCGTTTTTTTTTACGCCGCCTAATAATTATACAGCAAATATTTTGTTTTGTCAACAACTATTATCATTTTTTTACGATAAATTTCAAGAAAATTTCATAAAGATGTTTCGGAATGTTATATAATATTTTATTTATTTGTGATATATTATATATAATATTATTTTTTTTAATTACTGAAGGAGATAAGTTTTATGAACGGAAAATTCAAGCTTTTATTTGTCTTTTTGAGTCTGCTTATATCCCTGACTCTGATTGCGTCCTGCGGAGACTCGGGCGGCAGTAACAATCCGGGAGACAATAATCCCGAAAATAATCCCGGCGATAACAACTCCGGCGATTCAGGAGAAAACTCCGGGATTGAAGAAACAACCGAAGAGATTTTTATCGAACCCGACGTTCCCGAAAAAGACTACGGCGGTATTGACTTTAATATTATCTATCCGTTTTGGGGAGCTTTTGAAACCCAGCTTTTCGGCGACCAGGAGACAAGCATGGGTACTGAACTCGACGACGCGATTTGGCGGCGCAATAAAATAATAGAAGACCGGTTAAATATTAATTTAAATCCCATAGTTCTCGGAATAAGGGGAAGCGACGCAATCAAAGATATTCTTCCCGCGGTCAGACGCTCGGTTATGGCGGGAGACGGCTCGTATGATATGGCGTTTATTCACCCAATGTGCGACTTGAATTCTTTTGCCCAGGGTCAGCTCGTGAGAAACTGGAACAAAATGCCTCACGTCGATTTAACGAAACCTTACTGGAATCAGTCGATAGCCGATACTCTCGAAATCAACGGCGTACTGCTTTTCGCTTCGAACGATTTTATTATCCCCAGTCCGAGTACCGTTTATTTCAACAAAAAATTAATTCAGGACTACGGTCTCGGTAATCCCTACGATTATGTCAAAGCGGGAACATGGACATGGGACGTATTTTCTGATATGGCGAAGCAAGTCACCAGAGATTTAAACGGCGACGGGATTTTCGACGCGGAAGATTTATACGGGCTTGGTCTGCTCCTCGACGGTTCAGGCATGATAAGCATGATGCACGCCTGCGAACAGTATATAGTCAAAAAAGACGAGGGCGGCGTTCCCGTTCTTGACTTAATGAGCGAAAAACTCGTTTCGCTGATTGATAAAATGTATGATTTGGTGTGGGTTGGCAATCAGACATATACGTGGACGGTGGACGTGTGGAATAACGTTACTATGCTTGACGAAATGCAGAATTTCTTCCCGCGGGGTCACTCTCTGTTTAACCTTGCCTCGCCAAGTCAGGGAGCGAACGAACAGTACAGGGCGATGGAAGTCGATTTCGGCATTGTTCCCTATCCCAAATACAGTGAAAATCAGGAAAAATATATAAGCCTGAATCACGCCGGCCTTATGCTTGTTCCCCAGGACGTAAAAGACCCGGAAATGGTCGGCATAGTAGCCGAATTGATGGGTTCTGAAAGCAAACGCTACACGATTCCGGCATATTACGACGTTCTTCTCACGCATAAAGGCGTAAGAGACGACGATTCTCTCGAAATGCTGAAAATTATATTCGACAATACCGTTTATGATTTCGGTTATAATTACAGCAATTTTACAAATACCGCGTATATAGTCCCGAGAATTATAGCGAATCAAAGCAGGGACGTCGCGTCCTTCTACGAAGCGAACGCCAGAATGACCGAGCGCGATTTAGAAAGCGCGTACAGATATCTTACCGCGTATGAAGAACTGGATTTTTAATAAATCCTGCTGTTTTTCGAGTTTTCGTAATAGTCTGCGTTATTGCCGAGTTTTAGTAAAACCGGCAGACTGATTTCGTTTATCTTCGATATTATGTCATGCGGCAGGGTTATCTCTGCCGCTTTGATATTTTCGTCAAGCTCAGAGATATTACGCGAACCCAGCAGAGCGCAGTCGACCTGATTATTGGCGAAAACCCAGGCGACTGAAACCTGCGCGGCCGATATATTTAATTTTAGCGCGATTTCTTTTATCGTTTCGAGAACTTCTATTATCTCTTCTTCCGCTCCGTCCTCGAAATGCCTTGACGTTCCCATGCCTCTTTCGTTTTTGAAATGCCGCGAATGAGCCTGATTATGGGGAATATCCTCGATTTTGTTATATTTTCCCGTCAATACCCCCTGCATCAGAGACATAGAAGTTATTACGGATATATTATTGTTTTTGCAGAACGGCAGGATTTCCGCTTCTATTGCCCGCGAGATTATATTATACGTAACTTCGTTGACTTCTATTAACCCGGGGTATAAATCAAGGACTTGCTTTAACTGCGAAACGCCGTAGTTGCTCACGCCTATCGATTTTATCTTGCCTTCTTTTTTTAAATCCGCGAGAGCGGCGAACGCTTCGCTTATCGTCGGGGGATTGGCTATAATTTCGGGGTCGTCCGTGAAATGCTTAACGCCGAAATTATTTATGGGCCAGTGAATCATATATATATCGAGATAATCAGTTCCGAGATTTTTAAGTGATTCTTCGCACTCCCGCTTTAATATTTTATAATATGCCTTAGCCGGAGATACTTTTGAGCATACGACGGCTTTATGCCTGATATTTTTTAAAGCCAAACCCAAAGATTTCTCGCTTTCGCCGTCGTTATACATACGGGCGGTATCAAAAAAATTAACGCCGGAATCTATCGCTTTATTAACTATATTTCCGACTTCTTTCTGACTCTGTTCACCCCAGTAATCTCCCCCGCCGAACGACCAGCAGCCGACCCCGAGACGGCTTATTTTTATATTTTCCGCAATTTCTCTCGTCTTCATTTCTATTTTTTCTCTCCTTTACTTGTTTTTTTATAGAATTATAACAGATATATATTAATATATTTTAAAATTTAATCAAACGGCTTTACTTTATTTGAAAAATATATTATAATTTTATTATAATATATAAAACTATAAATGCGAGGGGTAAAAATTTTATGAAAATTACGGGCATGACTACGTATAAAGTTCCGCCGAGGTGGCTTTTCCTGAAGGTCGAAACGGACGAAGGCATAACCGGCTGGGGCGAGCCTATTGTCGAGGGAAGGGCGGATACCGTAAGAACGGCGGTCGAAGAATTTAAAGATTATTTGATTGGCAAAGACCCTATGAAAATCGAGGACCATTGGCAGGTGATGTACAGAGGCGGGTTTTACAGGGGAGGTCCGGAAATTATGAGCGCGATATCCGGCATAGACCAGGCGCTATGGGATATTAAGGGCAAATATTATAACGCTCCAATCTATGATTTACTGGGCGGAGCGTGCAGGGATAAATTAAAGGTCTACAGGTGGGTCGGAGGGGACAGACCCGACGACGTGAAAAAATCGGCTCTCGAAGCGTTAAGCCAGGGATATTCGGCCGTAAAATTAAACGCGACCGAAGAAATGCACTATATCGACAGCTTTATAAAAATAGACGAAGCGTGTAACAGAATAGCGGCCATACGCGACTCTGTCGGATATAAACTCGATATTGCCGTCGATTTCCACGGCAGGGTTCATAAACCGATGGCTAAATCTCTCGCGAAAGAACTGGATAAGTTTAACCTGATGTTTATAGAAGAACCCGTATTGTCTCAAAACAACGAAGCGCTGCGTGAAATCGCGAATCACACTTCCGCGCCGATTGCGACGGGTGAGAGAATGTTCTCGAGGTGGGAATTTAAAAATTTACTTCAGGACGGTTACGTAGATATAATTCAGCCGGATTTATCGCACGCGGGAGGCATAAGCGAGTGTAAAAAAATCGCGGCTATGGCCGAGGCGTACGACGTCGCGGTAGCTCCGCACTGCCCCCTCGGGCCGATTGCCTTATCGGCGTGCGTACAGCTCGATATATGTACGCCGAACGTTTTTATACAGGAGCAGAGCCTGGGCATACACTATAACAAAGGCGCGGATTTACTCGATTATCTCGCCGACGCGTCCGTTTTTAAATATAACGACGGATATATAGAGATTTTATCGAAACCGGGGCTCGGCATAGAAATAAACGAAGAAGCCGTAATCGAAGCGGCGGCGAGAGGGCACAACTGGAAAAATCCGGTGTGGCGCAATTACGACGGAACGGTCGCGGAGTGGTGAGTATTATAAATAAATTTATGAAGAGGAGTAATTTATATGGGTATAGCGGACATAACAAAAATGACGGAGATTTTCAGGGAAAAACTGAAAACGCGCGCAGTCGGGATTTTCTCGAAAACGAGCGACCCCGCTTTTATAGAAATCATGGGTTACGCGGGTCTCGACTATGTTATAATCGATTTGGAGCACGGCCCGAATACTGTTCAGACCGCTCAGAATTTAATCAGAGCGGCGCAGATATCCGGGGTGTTTCCCGTCGTCAGGGTTAAAGAAAACGCCGGTTTTATCATGGGCGAAGCCCTCGATATCGGCGCGGGCGGGCTGCAAATCCCGCAAATCGCGACAAAACAAGAAGCCGAGGAAGTAATCTCGAAAGTCAAATTCCACCCGGACGGTTCCAGAGGCATGTGCCGTTTCGTACGCGCGGCGAACTATTCGGCAAAAGACAGGTTCGGTTATTTTGCCGACGCGAACAAGTCGGTTATAATCGTGCAAATAGAAGGCGAGGAGGGAGTTAAAAATATCGACGATATTATCAGCGTTAAGGGCGTGGACGTTATATTTGTCGGCCCGTATGATTTATCGCAGTCGCTCGGGCTTCCGGGTCAGGTCGGCCACCCTCTCGTCGAAGAGAAAATGCTCGGCATAGTTAAAAAATGCGGAGAGAAGAATATAACAGTCGGAACGTTTGCGGACAATCCGGAAAACGCCGAAAAATGGCTCAAAAACGGCGTTAGATATATATCTTACTCTGTTGATACCGGGATATTTTACGACGCCGTAAGCGATTTGGTTAAAACGCTTAAAGCGTGATATTTTTATCCGCCGTTTCTGTGATTATAATAATAATTATTATTATTTCTCTGTCTTAAACGCTTTATTCTCCGCTGTTTTTTTACTTGGATATAACGTCTGATATATAAAATTACGGCAATCACGGCAAGAACGCCGATTATTTGCAGAATTACGGATATTATTTTATAAATCCCCGATAACGCCGCTATTATAATATTATTACTCTTTTCTGCGGCGGCCGTTATATCAAGCGCAGAATTATTGGTTTGTTCGCCGCCGTCTCCGGGATTTATGTCCGCGGGTTCGTCAATACCGGCGAAATATATCTCTATATCAACCTCGCCTAAATTTTCATACATGAGATTCGCATAGCCGGGGTTTAATAGAAACGCGGCTTTTTTCCGGTTGAAATCATAACTTATATCTATATCTTTTTTGCCGAGGGATTTTAATATAAGACGATTAAAATTATTCTGCGTTTCAAAATTCACGCGGATTGACGCGCCGTCCGAAAATTCGACGGCGCGGTTTTCTTCCGCGATTTCTTCCCGGGTATAGCTTATATTTATAAATTCGTCGAACCCGTAATTTAATAAAAGCGCGGTATCCCGCCATCTCGCGTTTGCGTCTGGGGATTTCATAACGACCGCGACGAGAGTTCTGTCTCCGCGTTTTGCCGCCGCGGCATAAGTCAGCCCCGCGTCTCCGGTCCAACCGGTTTTCTCGGCAATAATCCCGTCGTATGCGTGAGGACCCTCGATAAGGGAATTTCGTCTGTTAAAATATCTCGGCTCTTCCGGCCTTATATTAGTCGGGGGCATATAATAACTTACGGAACTGAAAATTTTAGAAAATTCCGGCGTTTTCACGGCCTGAGACATAATCAGGGCCATATCGTACGCAGTCGTGTAATGATTTACGTCGGGCAGTCCGTGAGCGTTCGCGAAATTAGTGTTGAACGCGCCCAGTTCCCTCGCTCTCTCCGTCATTTTTACGGCAAAATTCTCCATGCCGCCGCCTATTAGTTCGGCTATGCCGTTTGAAGCGTCGTTCGCCGATTCGATAGAAAGCGCGTAAAGCGCGTCTTCAAGCGCGAGGCGCTCGTCCACGTCGAGAGCGATATGCGACGTGTCTCTCCCGACAGTCCAGACAGCATCGTAAGACATAGTCACGGTATCATTCAAGCCGTTTACGCCGTTCTCAACCGATTCCAGCGCGATTAGCGCGGTCATGATTTTCGTTATGCTTGCGGGGTACATTTTTGCGTTCATATTTTTTTCAAAAAGAACCTGACCCGTAACGCCGTCCATCAAAACAAAAGCGCCGGACTGCATAAGCATAGAAATATCGGGAATCTCTTCGTTCGCGCTTATCCCGGCGGCGTTTAAATTTAAAATAAACGCCGCCAGAAAAACATATATTAATACTCTTGATTTTTTCATAAATTATTATTTATAAATCCCGGAAAAATAATCCGCCGAAGATATTTTGTCAAAGCCTTCTTCTTCAAGTTCGGTTATAAGTCCCTTAACAGTCGCGAGCTGCCACGCGACTCTCTCGTATTCGTGTTTCGACGAGTGATGCTCTATACTGAACGTGCCTTTATAGTCCGCGTTTACTAATTTTCTTATATATTCTTTCGCGAACGGCATACTGTCTGCGGGAACGTGGGTATGCATAGCCATTTTCAAAACGGTCTCGAGCCCCGCTTCTTTCTGACCCTCGATAAAATTACCGAAATGGAACAAATGCCCGTAAGCCTTATGGTTCACGGCATTATAAATCCTGTCGAGAACTTTGGGGTCTCTCGAAGCTCCCCAGTGATTTTCAGTTCCCACGCGCATATTATTATTCCCCGCGAAATCGGCCAAATCCCTATAGACTTTAACGACGTAGTCGAACTGTTCGTCGGTGATTGCGTCTTCCCTCACTCCGACGTCGATTCTGACGGTTTTCGCGCCGAGGACGACCGCCGCCTTCATATAGTTGAACGCCCCGTCGTAATGTTTTCCGCGTTCTTCTTCGGTATCCATCCATAAATGCGGACCGTCGACGCATAAATTCGCGAGAGTTATGCCTTTTTCGTCCATAGACAATTTGATTTTTTTGAGCAAATCGCCGTCAATCGGGTCAAGATTTCCCCACGGCGCGAGATAACCGCTCCATATATCGGCATAATCGACGTTATAGCGATATTTTAAATCCTCGAGATATGTAAAAATATTTGTCCTGCCCTCAGATAACATTCCGTGGAAAGAATACGACGCTATTGATATCGGGTATTTTTTTTCGTTCATAAAAATTTTTCTCCTTTATTTAATTATTTGTTTATGTTTATATTTTGTCTAATCCGCGATATTTTCATACGCCTCTATAGTTCTCTCTATATCGGTCTGCATTCTCGGTTCCATTCTTTCGAACTGCGAGGCGTGATTTATATTTCTGTTCATGCCGTAGTATACTATCGTGTACGCGAAGTTGCCGAAATTATAAATATAGCCGATATCGTACGCCGTGTTCTTTAATATTATATCGAGCATCTCGCGGCTTTCGGGGTCTCTGAAAAATTTGCCCTCAAGATTCAATTCGTAATACGCGGGCTGCAAAGTATATCTCGATTCGGCCGCTAAATCCTCAAGAATCATACCTGTCCTTTCAAGGTTTCCCGCCGTCGCCGGAATCGAAACTCCCGCGCCGGTGTGCGGGTTCATATGCGTGACGTAGTCCGGCTGCGCGGCGTCTAATTTCGGCAGGGGAAGCAGTCCGAAATCCGTTTCCATACCCCTCAGCCTCTCGACGATTCTCATTCTTATCCACGAGAACAGAGCCCTGTCCTCCGAAAACATTTTCACCTGTTCGTCGTATATCCCGAACTGGCCGTTGTATCTGTGGAGATTAAGGACGTTTTCTTCGTCGAGCATGAGGCGCATAATCTCGTCCGTGATTCTGTAAATCCTTTCGCTTCCGTAAGTAATAACCGGCATGTCGTTTTCGTCTTTCGAGGCTATTTTCGCCCCTCCCGACACAAGAAACGAAATATCGGTGTCCGCCTGGAGAATAACGCCGAACAAATCGTCCAGTATATACATTCTTCCGTCGCCGTTAAGGTCTTTTGAAACCCCTCTGCTCATGTCGTATAGTTTTTCAAACGTCCATTCCCCGGATTTGACGATATCGTAAGGGCTTTCGAGTCCGTTGTTCTGGAGAACGGACTTGTTGAAAATCATCGCTTCCATAGCGTCGTTGTGCAGAATCAGCAAATCCCCCTGCATGACGAACAATCTGCCGCCCACGGACAAATCCCGTATCGTGTTGGAATTCCACCACGGCTTGTCAAAATCGAGATTGGGTACTTTTAATATATCGGTAATAGTTCCGTCCTGCGCGAGCGCGGCGACGTCCATTAAGTGTACCGAAACAACATCATAGTCGTCGTCTCCCGACCTGACCGTACGCCTGATAACGCCGTTCCTGTCCTCGACCCCGACTTCGTTTATCGTGATATTATATTTTTCTTCGATTTTTTTGTTCCTGTTATAGACGACGTCGTTCAAATTGTCTCCGTTTAACTGTTCGGCGTATAAATCCCTGTGGTTCCATTCTTCCCAGTCGACGACGCTTTCCCAGTCTCTGGTTAAGAAAGTGAACTCATACCCTCCGAAATCGACCGCGGGCAGGTCGGGATATATTCGTTCTTCCCCCGCGTTTTCTCCGCCGTCATTTCCGGCGTTTTCCCCGTCCGGGTTCTCGCCCGGGTCATTATTGTTCAACCCGTTCGGGTTTTCGCCGGAATTATCTCCTCCGCACGCAGTCAATACGGCGAGAGTTACGGCGATAAGCGTTATAATTGCGAAGATTTTTTTAAGATTCAGATTAATTTTCAGCATTTTTATTTTCCTCCGGATAAAATATTTATTTGATTATCTATATAATACAACAAATTTAAAACGATTTCAAGAAAATTTAGTTAATATAATAAAAATAAAAAAAATTTTGTTTTGATAAATACTCTTGACAGTATATCAAAAAAGGAATATAATATATTTAATCAAAGGAATATGAAAGGAGAAAATAATAAATGGACGATTTGCAAAGACATTTGGCAGAATTATTAGAAGACCCGGAATTTGCGGCGGAATGGGAGCGTCAGCGTCCCGAACGCGAATATATCAAGGCAATAATCGGCGCGCGTATTGAAAAAAATTTAACGCAAAAGGAATTAGCCGAAAAAACAGGTATAAGACAGTCAAATCTCAGCAGAATTGAAAGTGGAAATTGCAGTCCCACTATCGCCACTTTACAGCAAATTGCAAGCGGTATGGGTAAAACCCTGCATATTGAGTTCAGGTAAATAAAAATTATGAAAAATATAAATCAATCCCGAATCAACACAATAATCTCCCTGCTAAAACAACGCTATCCCCTCGCCGACTGTATGCTCGAATACGAGACGGAACCTTACAAACTCCTGATTTTGGCGAGGCTCTCGGCTCAATGCACCGACGCAAGAGTTAATATCGTCGCGAAAGATTTATTTATTGAGTTCAAATCAATCGAAGATTTCGCCGACGCCGATTTGAAAAAACTCGAAAAAGCGATATTTTCATGCGGGTTATATAAAATAAAAGCCAAAAATATAAAAGATATGTGCAGGATTATAATAGACGAATATAATTCGCAAGTCCCCGAAGAAATGGACGATTTATTGAAACTTCCGGGAATCGGGCGCAAAATCGCGAATCTAATCAGGGGCGATATATTTAACAAACCCGCGGTTGTCGCGGATACGCACTGCATAAGAATTTCGAACCGCCTCGGTTTATGCGACAGCTTAAATCCG
>WRMA01000060.1 GCA_009777355.1 Oscillospiraceae bacterium
GATGATGACGCAGCCTCCGCCGCCGCAGCAGAACGTCGTGACCCATCCGGCAGTCTTTCAGGATTTCGGCTCCCCCGCGGGATTTTACGGCGCGGACGCGGAGAATAACGCGCGGATTAGAAGCGTTCCGGTGGACGTGAGCGTCGAAATAGGCAAAACGAAGAAAGTGGTGAGCGAGATTCTGGAACTCGGGGAGGGCATGATTATAGAGCTCGACAGACAGTCCGCCGAACCGGTGGATATATATGTGAACGGCGTTTTGTTCGCCAAGGGCAGCGTCGTCGTCATAGAAGAGAATTTCGGGGTAAAAATTACGGAGATTTTATAAATATATAAGTATTTGTTACGGAAGGTGTTATTTATTATGAATGATAAGAAAATATTGTTGGTAGACGACGCGGCGTTTATGAGGATGATGATAAAAGATATCCTTGCAAAGAACGGGTTCTCCGTGTGCGGAGAGGCGCAGGACGGCGTGGACGCTATAGAAAAGTTCAGGGGACTTGGTCCGGACCTTATTATAATGGACATAACGATGCCGAACATGGACGGTATCACGGCGCTCAAGGCAATCAAAAAAGAGAGCCCGCAGACGAAAATCGTCATGTGCTCGGCAATGGGTCAGGAGTCTTACGTCGTGGACGCAATCAAATCGGGCGCGTCCGATTTTATAGTCAAGCCGTTCCAGGCGGACAGAATCATATCGACGGTTACGAAAGTTCTGAAATAAACGCATAAAGACAGTTTATCGGAAGGGGTAAGTTCGGTTTTACAGCTATACCCTTTTTGTTTATTTTTATGTTTGTCCTAAAACGGAAAAGAGAATTTGTATGAATACTGATATCGAATTTGAAACGGGATTTGAAGAAATTACAGAGACTGCGGAGCTGATATCGACGACGCAGAGACCGACGAACCCTCCGGGGGATTATCCGTTAAATAACGCCGGGAGCTCTAACTGGGTAATGTTCTATTATCTTTTCGTCGTTTTTTTGATTATAGGCGTTCTGATTTTCATGAGAAAATATCTTCTGAAGAAAGTCGCCGGCGCGGCTGCGAACGTGAAAAGCGGAAAATATATGAAAATACTCGACAGGTTGGTTATAGCGCAGGACAGACAAATCATTTTAATAGAAATCGTACCGGGCGGCAAAATAATGCTTTTGGGAGTAGGTTCGCAGAGAATCGAAACGCTGGCGGAGTTCCCGAAAGAAGAATTTAAGGATATTTTAGACGATATAAATAATAATAATAGTAATAATCCGGACGCGGGAAGCTTCGGCGGAAATTTTCTGTCTCTGCTGGGTAAAAAGCTGAATATTAAGGACGGCGGAAAAAATGAGGGGTAGCAATCCGGCGGAAAAAAACAAAAGAATAAAAAAAATACTGCTGTTCGTTACGTTTTTGGTTTTGATGAGCGGCTTTAGCGTTACGCAGGTTTCGGCGGGGATTAATATAGAGCTGGGAGATTTGGATACCCCGGACAGCGTAGCGGATTCGGTCAATATACTGATGTTTCTAACGGTAATCGCCCTGGCGCCGTCTATTCTCGTTCTGGTTACGGGTTTTACGCGCATACTAATCGTTCTGTCGTTTACGAGGAACGCGATGGGTTTGCAGCAGACTCCGCCCAACCAGGTTCTTATCGGACTCGCGCTGCTCCTGACGTATTTTATGATGTCGCCGATTTTCGCGAGAATGAACGACGAGGCGCTGCAGCCGTATATCGCCGAAGAAATCACGCAGGACGAAGCGTTCGACAGGGCGGTCTTACCCCTGCGGGAATTTATGCTCGCGCAGATGTCGCCGCAGGATTTGAACACTTTTCTGGCGATATCGAATCATCCGGAGCCGGAAGAATACGAGGACATAGCGACTGAGGTGTTAATCCCCGCGTTTGTCCTAAACGAAATCAAGCGCGCGTTTATCATCGGGTTTTTTATATATATCCCGTTCTTGATTATAGATTTGGTAGTCGCGAGCACTCTTATGTCGCTGGGTATGATGATGCTTCCCCCCGCTATGGTTTCGATGCCGTTCAAACTCATGATATTCATGCTCGTCGACGGCTGGGGGATAATACTGCGAACCCTTATGGCAAGCTTTAATTAGCTGATAACGGGTTGGATTTTTGTCTGTAGGGGCGCGCATTGCGCGTCCGCAAAATCAATTACGAGGAGGTTGGCGTTATATGTCGGAGACGGCCGTCGTGGATTTACTGCGCGAGGCTTTTGTGGTAGCGCTGAAATTGGCGGGACCGCTGCTTGCGGTGAGCCTTGGAGTCGGGCTTATAATATCGCTGTTTCAGGCGGCGACTCAGATTCAGGAACAGACGCTGACGTTTGTGCCTAAATTATTAATAGTGGGCGTATCTCTTGTTTTGCTCGCTCCGTGGATGATAACGGTGCTGAGGGAGTTTATTACGGCGCACTTCGAGAGCGTCGCCGTATTTATGAGATAAGATAAAAAAGAAATGTTGAACGCGATTTTTGAAAGATACGATATATTTTTATTTGTTCTGGTACGAATGACCGGGTTTGTGCTTTTTAATCCCGTGTTCGGACGCAGGAATATACCCGTACTGACCAGAGGGGCTCTCGCGTTTGTTCTCGCCGTCGCCGCGCTCATGGCAATAACGTCGGACCCGGAGCTCGACGGGATTCAGACGGCCGACACGGACAGTATGATTATGTTTATGCTTCTTCTTCTCAAAGAGTTTGTTTTCGGGTATCTTATGGGTCTTGTCGTGAATCTGTTTTTTTCCGTGATTGTCGTCGGGGGAGAAATAATGGACCTGCAAATCGGTCTCGCGATGTCGCAGCTTTTCGACCCCGCGAGCAACGTCCAGATGCCCCTGTCCGGTAATTTCCAGAATTTCGCGTTTATGCTTATGTTTTTTCTCACGAATTCGCATATAACCCTGACGGGTATAGTATTTCTTTCGTTTAAGATTTCGCCCGTCGGCATTATAAATTTTAACCCCGAAGTCGGGCTCTACGCTATGAGGATATTCAACGAGATTTTTATTTTGAGTATGAGACTGGCGTTTCCCATAATAGCGGCGGAACTAATCATGGAAGCGGGCGTGGGACTCCTGATGAGGGGCGTTCCCCAAATCAATATTTTCGTCGTGGGTCTGCAGCTTAAAATTTTAGCGGGGATATTCGTCATGCTCATATGCGCGCCCGTTTCGGTATGGTTTTTCGATATCGTCCTCTCTAGAATGAACGACGTCGTTTTCGAGACCCTGCGCGTTTTCGCAAGTTAGTAAAAAAATTGTGAAATTTTGCGAATTGTGTTTACAAAAGATATTTTTTGTGGTAAAATGTATACTGGTGAAGTTATATATACATGGAATATCTTTAAGAAACAAGCGTGGTGGTTAAGTTTTGAACCAGAGCAAGGACAGTAAAACCGAAAAAGCGTCTCCGCACCGGCGGCTGGAAGCCCGTAAAAAGGGTAACGTTTTCCAAAGCAAAGATTTAATAAGCGGCATTATGATATTCATGACTTTTCTCGCTTTGAGATTTCTCGTCGGTTACATGTTCGGAAGATTTGAAAGTTTAATAAACGATTTCGTGAGTCTGGGAGGCTCGACGGCGGAACTGACCGAACTCGCCGCGGCGAGAATTATGTTCGACTTGGCTTTCAACGTTTTTATGCTTGCCGGACCGATACTCGCCGTCGCGATGATTCTGGGAATCGTCGTGTCTGTCTCGCAGACGAGATTTATATTTACGACCGAACAGCTTAAACCAAAGTTGTCAAAGCTTAATCCCATAGAGGGATTTAAAAAGATGTTCAGTTTAAAGTCTCTCGTCGAGCTCGTCAAGTCGATGCTGAAAATTACGGTAATCGCGTCGATAGTCTATATTGTTCTGACGACTAAAATGGGCGAACTGCCGGGGCTTGTCATGGCGGATATCCAAAAAGACGCCGCGTGGATGCTCCTGACTGTGTTCGACGTCGCGATTTTCGCGGGAGTCGGCATGATAGCTATCGGGATTCTGGACTTTATATATCAGTGGTGGGAACACGAGAGAAGCCTGATGATGTCGAAACAGGAAATCAAAGACGAGTACAAGCAGCTGGAGGGAGACCCGTTAATAAAATCGAGGATAAGAAGCATAAGGGAGAAAAGGGCGAGGGAACGCATGATGTCCGCGGTGAAAGAAGCGGACGTCGTTATCAGAAACCCGGAGCACTACGCAGTCGCCCTTAAATACGAAATAGAAGTGAACGCCGCGCCTCTGGTCATAGCGAAAGGACAGGATAATATCGCGATGAGAATTATAACGGAGGCGGATAAATATAATATAATGACGGTGGAAAATCCGCCGCTCGCGAGAGTGATTTATAATTCGACTGAAATAGGCGCTGAAATCGGCGATAATATACCGGAAGAACTCATGATTGCGCTGACCGAGATTATATTGAGGTTCTATGAAAGCAAAAACAGGCTCGGGGATATTTCGAAATTCGCGGGCAGAAGAAGACCGGCGCGATAAAATAAATAAATTTTTGCCGGGAGAGGGGAGATATTTAAAATATGCGGAGTAATATTGCAAGGGTATTCGATAACGTCGTGTCGCTGTTTATAATATTAATCGTGTTTTTGATTATCATAAGGCTTCCTCCGTGGCTTCTCGACGTATTTTTGCTGCTTAATATATCTTTGTCGCTGATTATACTGCTCATTTCGATGTATATAAAGGAATCTCTCGAGTTTTCGATATTCCCGTCGCTGCTGCTTATCACTACTCTGTTCAGAATCGCGATGAACGTGTCGTCGTCGAGATTGATTCTGGGAGAGTTCGGACAGGCGGGCGCGGTTATAAAGACGTTCGGGGATTTCGTCGTCGGAGGGAATCTCGGCGTCGGGTTCGTTATATTTATTATTATATTAGTAATACAGTTTTTGGTAATTGTTAAAGGCTCCGAAAGAGTCGCGGAGGTCGCGGCGAGATTTACCCTCGACGCGATGCCCGGAAAACAGATGTCTATAGACGCGGATTTGAGCACGGGAGTAATCACCGAGCAGCAGGCGAAAGAACGCAGGGAGAAAATATCCCGCGAGGCCGAATTTTACGGGGCTATGGACGGCGCGACGAAATTCGTCAAGGGAGACGCTATAGTCGCGATTATACTGTCTATTATAAATATAATCGGGGGATTGATAATCGGAGCGCTTAACGGCGTGGAAAACGTTCTCGAAGTGTATACTATCGCGACTATAGGCGACGGTCTCGTCTCGCAAATCCCCGCCCTTCTTATATCGACGGCGACTGGTATGGTCGTGACGAGGTCCGCTTCCGAAAACAGTCTGAGCAAAGACGTTATAACCCAGTTCGCGAGAATGCCCGTGGCGATGCTGATAACGAGCGGCGCGATGCTCGTTTTGTCGCTTATACAGGGGATGCCGAAAGCGTTTTTGATTATTTTGGGGCTGGGCTGGGCGGCTCTGGGACTGTTTCAAATCAGAAGCCGCAGCAAGGCGCTGAAAGCCGCGCAGGAAGCCGAGATGCTGGCCGCGGAAGAACCCGTGCTGACGGATATGGAAATATACAGCGACCCGCAGAATATTTACGCGGACATGGACGTGGAGCCGCTGGAAATCGAATTCGGTTACAGTCTGCTTTCCATGATAGACGACAAGCAGGGCTCTAACTTTAAAGACAGGATTATAAAATTAAAGAAAAAATTCGCTTTCGATATGGGCATAGTTATAAATGTCATTTCTCTTGTAGATAATATTACAATAGTGCCTAACAGTTATGTGATTAAAATAAAAGGCGAGGAAGTCGCGGGAGGGGAAATACTGCCGAATTATTATCTAATCATGGATTCGGCGGGAACTTTCGCGGATATAGACGGGGTAGACACGGTCGACCCGGCGTTCGGCATACCGGCAAAATGGATACCCACGTCGAGCGTCGAAAGGGCGGAGATGCTGGGCTACGCGGTCATAGACCCGCCCGCGGTGATTATAACGCATTTATCGGACGTAATCAAAAGACACGCGCACGAACTTGTCGGACGCAACGAAATCGACGAAATGCTCGATAACGTCAGGAAGAAAAACAAGACGCTCGTCGACGATTTGATAGGGCAGGCGATGAGCGTGCCGGCGTTCCAGAAAATAGTAACTAATTTATTAAGAGAGCAGATACCGGTAAAAGATTTGACGACGATAATCGAGACGATAGCAGAGTATTATCAGGCTTCGGGCGGCGATTTGGATATGCTTACCGAATATTGCAGACAGGCGCTGAAACGGACGATAACGAGACTGTACGCCGAAGAGGGAAGCCTGAAGGCGGTCATGATGGACCCCGAACTTGAAAAGGTAATCCTGAAAGGCGCGAACAAAACGGCGGCGGGGGTTTATCTCGATATCGACCCGGCGACAATCCAGGGGATTCTTAGTTCCCTGTCCGATAATCTCGCAAAGCTCGACAGCATAGGAGCGCAGCCGATAGTTCTGACGAACCCCCTCGTGAGAATATATTTTAAACAGTTTATAGACCAGTTCGTGCCGGGGCTGACGGTCTTGTCAACGAGCGAAATCGACCCCAAAGTACAGCTCCAGGCGGTCGGGGTAATAAAGGCCGACGCGGCTTAACTTACTTTTCTTTCTGGATGCCCCGCGCAGCGGCGAAAAAAGAAAAGTAAGCAAAAGAAAAACGGTAAATATATATAATATAAATCGGAGGATTTTTATGGCGCGGTTATTCGGAGGAGACAAGAAAAAAACGTCCGGAAACGCCGGAGAGAAAGAATTGAAAGAAATAGAGGTGGAGCTCCGGCAGGGGCATATATGCGCCCTCTCGAGAGGACGCGAGCGGATTTTTACTATGGCAAAGCTGCTCAAACAACAGGGCGGCAGGCTTACGCTGGGCGTATACGCCGACAGGGAATACGGGTTTTACTACGCCGAAGGCGATATTGTTGAGGCGTCGTTCGTGCAGCTCAGGGTCAGGTATAAGTTTAATATAAAAATAATAGGATTCAGAGAGGCGTCTCCCGAAAACGACGGCGAGGATTTCGAAATCGACGAGGCGTCAAATCAGCTCGACAGCATTTACGGCTATGATAAATATATCGTCGAAGCCGCGGCGGTCAGTCTGCCCGAAAAAGGACAGATGCGCGAATTTTTCAGAATGCCGCTGAGAATAAGCATATATTATAAAATTATGGAGGACGGACAGTCCGGAGAAAAAATAAAAGAACGCGCGACGAAAAGCCGCGGTATGCAGTATCTCGAAGAAGAAGGCTATCTCAAGCTTACCACGGCCGATATAAGCGCGGGCGGGTTCAGAAGCAGAACAAGGGCGGAATTTACGGAAGGCGGTATGCTGGACTGTATCCTTATCGTGGGTTACGACGCGCTTCCGGTAACCGCGAAGATACTTAAGGCAAAACCCGACGCGAACGACCCTTATTTGTACGACGTCAGAGCCATATTCTGCGACGTAAGCGACTCTGTAAGGGATAAAATCATGAAATATGTGCTGCAGCAGCAGAAACAGCAGCGGGCAAGGTTTCTGGACTCCCGCCCGTAATAGTATTAGTCCTCTTGCGAAACTGCGTTACCATGTAGGGGCGGCCATTGGCCGTCCGTCAGAAAAACATCAAAACTGCGTTAGTTTTGCGGACGCGCAATGCGCGCCCCTACAATCAAGATTTTAATTTCGTAAGAAGTCCATTGATATTGATATGAATTATGATTGGAGTAATTTGATTTGGCTGTCAGAAAAACAATCGGGGTTTCCGACGAGGTCTGGAGACTTTACGGCGAGAACAAAGACGTCGAAACCAGAAATTTTATATTAACCGAATATTTGCACATAGTGAAGGTCATCGCCGCGCGTATGTACTCGACGTACAGGAGCCTTGCCGACCAGGACGACATAATAAGCTGCGGAACTCTCGCGCTCCTGAACTGCATAGAAAGGTTCGACTGTAAGAGAGATATAAAATTCGAGACGTTCGCGTCTATAAGAGTCAGGGGGGCGATGATCGATTATCTAAGAAAAATGGACTGGGTTCCCCGGACGGTGAGAAAAAACCTGAAGGATATAGACTCGGTCTACGCCGAGTTGCAGAATACTCTGGGAAGAAGTCCGACGGACGAGGAAATCGCCGAAAAGTTAAACATGAGCGCCGACGGATATTACGAGGCGCTGAGCAACGTCTATTCAGCAAATGTATTATCTCTTGAGGAGCTTATCGCGGACAACGCTGCGGGCATGGCGCCGTCTTCGGACTCTACCCCCGAAAAAGATTACGAGAATAAGGAAATGACGGATATAACCGCGAAGGCGATAGACGCGCTGAACGAAAAAGAGAGGATTATAATATCGCTGTATTATTACGAGGGTTTAAAAGCGAAGCAAATCGCAAACGTTCTGGAGATTTCGGAATCAAGGGTCTCGCAGCTCCATTCGAAGGCTCTGCTTAAATTAAAATATAATCTGCAGAAATATATGTATCCCGAATAAAATAATAAATATAAATATAAAATAAAAACAGAGAGAGAATATAATTTATGTTAAGAGGAATCTACACGGCGGAATCAGGATTGCTTACCGCTATAAGAGATATAAACGTAAAGAGTAATAATTTGTCCAATATCAGCACGGCGGGATTTAAACAGGACAGACTCGTGACGACGACGTTCGCGGAAGCCCTCGCCGTCAGGCAGGCCGTAAGAACGACGGGGAAACTGCGCGAACTGGGAACGGACGCGGTACGGGGGAAAACGGCGCTTGAACTGAAAACAGATTTCAGTCAGGGAGCGCTGCAGGAAACCCACAGGAGTCTCGACTTCGCAATCGCGGGGGAAGGGTTTTTCACGGTCGAAAGCCGCGGCGGGGAATACGACGAGTATGATAATCCCGGGGGAACCTACGAAGGGAAATATTACACGAGAAACGGACAGTTTCAGCTCGACCCCGAGGGTTATTTAATCGACGGTCTGGGGAACTATGTCCTTGACGACGGGGATTCGCCGATTTTTGCGGAGCGTTATGATTTTTTATCGGACGAATACGGCAATTTGTTTACCGCGGAGGGAGACTATATAGCGACTTTGGGGATATTTAATCCCAGAAATCCGGATTTGCTGATAAAATCCGACGAGTATCCGTTCGTTATACTCGACGAAGCGACGGCAATGAGAGAAAACGAGGACGGAGAGGAAGAACTCGAGAATCTCGAGTTTACAGGGAAAATAGCGCAGGGCTTTATCGAGAGGGCGAATACTGATATCGGGACCCAGATGTCGGGGCTTATATCGGCGTCGAGATATTTCCAGTCGCTGACGCAGATAGTAAGGGCAATCGACGCCGCCCTCGGCAGGTCTGTGACCGAAGTGGGAAGATTATAGTTAGAGTTAATAATTAAAAAATAACAAATATGGTTAGATATTGCGAAAGGGTGTTTATATTGAAATGTACAGTTAAGTTGATTTGGGACAGCGAGACAGACAGATGGTATACTGAAACTGACGATGTTCCCGGGTTAGTTTTAGAAGCCGTTTCGTTTGATACGCTTGTTGACAAAGTGCGGCTCGCCGTACCGGAAATGCTGGAATTGAATCGGGGGTATCTCGGACCTGTTTATTTGTCGATTGAGGCGGAACGAATAGAGAAGGTATCATAAATGAGAGATTACGGTAAAGCTGTACGGGAAATACTGGACAAGCACGGCTGCTATTTTTTACGCCGCGGCAAGGGCGACCATGACACGTGGTACAGTCCTGTTACCGATAGAAAAATTACTGTTGACGGAAAAATTTATGTAAGGCATACGGCTAACGGAGTATTGAAGCAAGCGGGAATTTCATATCGTTTTAGATAACTGCAGATATATTATAGAATAATAATTAAAAAATAACGGGGAAAAATTTTTATGATAAGAGCGTTTCACACGGGAAGAACCGGAGCGTCGGAACATCAGAAGCTTATGGCGGTCGCCGCGAATAATATGGCCAATGTCAATACCGACGGATATAAAACAAGCAATCTGTCGTTTCAGGAGCTGATATACCAGAGGGTGAGAATGCCCGACGATTACGAACGGCGCAGGGCGATGTACGACGAGAGGGTAATAGTAAACAGAACGGGAAGAGTTCCCCCGCGCAGGGGATATGACGATTACGACGATTATTACGGCGAGGGCGGAGTAAGTCCGGTGGATTATTATTCGTCGAATAAGCTCAGGGTCGGAGCGGGAGGCAGGGCGAACGAAACCGCGATGGTCATGACCCAGGGGGCGTACAGAAGCACGGACAGCCGGCTCGACGTCCTGATAAGGGGCGAAGCTTTCTTCGCCGTGATGAACAGGTTCGACGGCGAAATCGCGTATACCAGAAACGGCTCTTTCGCAGTATCGAACGAGGACGGTTACGAATACCTCGTGACGGCGAACGGAGAATACGTTCTCGACGAGAATTACGATTATATTCTAATGCCCGAAGACCGTGAGAATCTTATGCTTATCTCGCATTTCCAGGAATACGGCGAAGAAGATAATTTTATACGAATCGGCCTGTTTACGTGCGATAATATATACGGTCTCGAGAGAATCGGCGAGAACAGATACTCCCCGACTGAATTTTCCGGAGAAATGGAACTCGAAACGAGAGAGGGAGTGGATATAATCCAGTACGGCCTCGAAGCGTCGAACGTGAACATAGCCGAAGAAATGCTGAAAGTTATACAGGCGCAGAGAGCGTTCCAGTCGAACCTGACGGTCGTAAGGACGGCGGACGAAATAGAGGCTTACACGAATCAGCTCAGGCAGTAAAATAAAAATAATATAATAATATAGAATTAAATAAATCTTCCCCGGGAATTTAAAATAAAAATACCCGGGGGATTTTTTTATTTCGTTTGTGTAATATTTGAACGCAAAAACAAATATATATTGTGTAGGGGCGATTAAAAAACAACGGGAAAAATAATTTTATGATAATGTACGAATCTAAATCGAATATGAAAAAATCAAGCGATATTGATTTTTATCTGAAATATCTGCCGGAAAGTATCGCTAAGGCGATAGCCTTTGCCGACGACGACATAAAAAGCGGCGTCACGGAAATAAGGCTTAGATTAAATTCGCCGGTCTCGCTTACTGTGAATAAAGAAAATATACTGTTAAATTCGCGCGGGAAACGCTCTGATATAAAAAACTGCCTGTTCACCGGCAGGGAAGAACTGGATTACTGCATAAATAATTTCTGCGACGGTTCGTATCATACCCAGGCGAATAATATAAAGAACGGGTTTATAATAACGAGAGACGGCTGCAGGGTGGGAGTATGCGGCAATATAATATATACTGATAATAATATCAATAGTCAATCTGATTTTGTGATTGACCAAATCACTTCCGTAAATATGCGAGTAAACAGATTTGTATATTTTAACAACTGCCCCCTGCTCGATATTATAAAGGACAACGGAGGAAAAATAAACGGCGCGCTTATATATTCCCCTCCCGGAGAGGGTAAAACCACGCTTTTAAGATTTATCGCGGCGGCTCTGTCAAAAGGACTTTACGGGCTGAAAAGATACAGGACCGCGTTAATCGACGAGAAACGGGAAGTGTATATGAAAGATAAAATGGACGGAGGACTTCTCGACGTCTTCTACGGGTATAAAAAAGCCGAAGGAATCGACTGCGCGACGAGGACCCTTAATCCCGACGTTATAATATGCGACGAAATAGGCGGACTCGAAGACACTAAGTCTATATTGTCGGCGCAGAACTCGGGAGTGCCGCTGATTGCGACGGCTCACGCGGGCGATTTCGAGCAGTTAAAGAGAAAGGTTAATTTAAGCCTCCTAATCGAAAACGACGTTTTTTTATATTTCGCGGGAATAAGTTTAAATAGGCATAATATAATGAAATATGATATCTACAGGCAGCTGCAGTAGCGGCTGAACATAAGGAGAAAAACGCGCAATGATAAAATACATAGGGATGATTTTAATCGCCCTTTCGTGTACCGCGGGGGGATTTTTGTTCTCCGACAGAATTAAGACGAGACTGAAACGAATAGACGGGTTCATACGTTTCTTTGATTATATTATTAAGCATATAGAGACGTATAAATATCCGGTGGAGAGGATTTTCGCGGACTATTCCGACGGAAATCTGGAAAACTGCGGTTTTCTCGACAAACTGGTTAAAAAAGGACGGGTAAACGGTCTTTACGCCAACCCGTGGGAGGTCTCGCTTGAGGAATGTAAAAACGAGGGGAATATTTTTTTAAAGAGCGAAGAGTTCGGTATAATAAAGGAGTTCGGCTCGAAACTCGGCAGCGGACGCGCGGACGAACAGATATATCACATGAATTTATACAGGGAAAAATTAAATAAATTATACGAGGAAGAACATGACAAAGAACTGAATACGTCTAAATTATGTAAAATAGCCGGAGGTTTGGTGGGGGTTTTTCTGTGTATTTTATTATTTTAAATAATAGACTTCTTTCAAAACCGAAATACGACCACCCCGCCGTCTGCGGACGGCACCCCTCCACGGAGGGGAATTAATAAAACGTCGAAGTTGAGTGAAAATTCCCCTCCGCGGAGGG
>WRMA01000061.1 GCA_009777355.1 Oscillospiraceae bacterium
GGGGCACGCATTGCGCGTCCGCAAAACCAACGTAAATTTAATGTTTTTCAGACGGACGCGCAATGCGCGCCCCTACATGGTAACGTGATTTCGCAAGAAGTCTAATATTAAATTTAAACTTCTCCGTCTTCTTCCATGCCGAGATAAGCCTCTATTACGCTTTGGTTCGACTGTATTTCAGACGGAGTACCCTCCGCGATTTTAGTCCCGAAATTTATCACAATCACTTTTTCAGAGACTTTCATGACTAAATCCATGTCGTGCTCGATTAAAAAAACGGTGACCCCGAAATCTTTCCTGATATTTCCGATAAGCCCGACGAGACGTTCTTTTTCCTCTCTGTTCAAACCCGCGGCGGGTTCGTCGAAAAGCAGGAGCTTCGGCTTCGCCGCCAGCGCCCTCGCCCATTCCGTTCTCCTCTGGTCTCCGTAAGATAAATTTTTCGCGCTCTCGTTTTTTTTGTCTAATATCCCGACGTAATCGAGAAAAAATTCGGAACTTTTTAAAATTTCCCTCTCTTCCCGCCTCTGTGACGGGCAGCGGAGCAGCGCGCCGAAAATCGACTGTCCGCTCACTCTGTGGGTACCGCTCATGACGTTTTCCAGAACTGTGAGATTTTTGAAAAGCCTTACGTTCTGAAACGTTCTTATAATGCCTCTCTGCGTAATTTTATAGGGTTTGAAATTAAGCAGCGATTTGTTTTCAAATAAAATATCCCCGGACGTCGCTTTGTAAAATCCCGTCATGCAGTTGAACGCCGACGTTTTACCCGCGCCGTTAGGACCGATAAGAGACGTAATCGACCCTTCCTCAACGTCGAAACTCAAATCTTCAATCGCGGTAATCCCCGAGAATTTCATAGTTAAATTTTTGATTTGCATTAGAGCCATGATTTTTATTTCTCCCGTTTCTTTTTTCTTTCGGGCCATAAACCCTGAGGCCTTTTTATCATAACGATTATAAGCAGAAGCCCGAAAAACAGCATACGCATATTGCCGACGAACGGAATATCCCTGAACAGCTCCGGGAATACCGCGAAAAACGCCGCGCCCGTTATAACCCCCGGGATTTTCCCCATTCCTCCCAGAATAACCGCGAGCATTATATTAGCCGACTGCGTAAAGTCAAACGACGCGGGCGAAACCGACGCCATTCTCACGGCGTAGAAACTCCCCGTGATTCCTCCCATGACCGCGCCCGTAATATACGCGCAGAGCTTATATCCCGTGGTGTTTACCCCCATCGCCTGAGCCGCGTCCTCGTCCTCGCGTATATACGTCAGAGCCCTGCCGAAACGCGAATTTCTTATTCTGTTCGATATAATGACAAACAAAACGACCAGCGCGAGAAAAACATAATACCAATGGCTTATATGCGTCAGGCGGAGTCCGAAAATACTCGGACGCTCGATAGAGTGAAGACCGCTCGCCGAACCCGTGATTTCTAAATTCCTCGCGGTGATTCTCACGATTTCGGCGAACCCCAGAGTCACAATCGCCAGATAATCGCTGCGCAGCTTCAACGTCGGCGCGCCGACGAGAACCGCCGTGACGACCGCGGCGATAACAGAAACGGGCAGAGTAAGCCAGAAGTTCCAGCCGAAAGATTTTATTAGAATCCCCGTCGCGTAAGCGCCGACCGCGAACTTCGCCGCATATCCCAAATCGCACATACCGCAGTAGCCCACTATAATATTGAGCCCGAGAGCGAGAAGCATATAAAACATCGCGTTCCACAGGACGTTCAATATATAATTATTCAAAAACAAAGGCAGCGACGCCGTTACCGCGAGTATCGCAATAAATACGCCGTACCTGTATTTTTTTATGTCCATAAGGCCGTAAGCCCTGTCGATTATTCCCATTTATATCTATACCACATAATCTATAAATCTATATTAGACCTCTTACGAAATTAAAATCTTAATTGTAGGGGCGCGCATTGCGCGTCCGCAAAATTAACGCGGTTTTGATGTTTTTCGGACGGACGGCCAATGGCCGCCCCTACATGGTAACGCAGTTTCGCAAGAGGTCTATGTTATAATTTTACATTCTCTCGATTTCAGATTTGCCCAGAAGCCCGTTAGGTCTCAATATCAATATAATTATCAGAAGTCCGAAAGCGAAAACGTCTTTCCACTGAGAACCCAGAAACTGCGTGCCGACCGCCTCGAGAAGTCCGAGCAGAAGCCCTCCCAGCATAGCTCCCGGAATAGAGCCGATTCCTCCGATAACCGCCGCCGTGAAAGCCTTTATGCCTATAGTATATCCCATGCTGAACTGCACGTTGCCGTAATACACGCAGGCGAGCCCTCCCGCGATTGCCGCGAGCGACGAACCGATTATAAAAGTCAGCCCGATGATTTTATTTACGTTTATTCCCATCAGTCTGCAGGTGTCTTTGTCGAGTGAAATCGCGCGCATCGCCTTACCGGTCATCGTCCTGCCGATAAACAAAGTCAGCGCGAGCATAAGCGACGCCGAGACCGTTATTAAAATAATCTGTATATACGTAACGGTTATCCCGCCTATGTTAATTCCGGCCGAATTATCGATAACGCCGGGGAAAAATAACGGCTGGCTGTTCGTTATCACCATGACCGAATTGCTGATAACAAGCGACACGCCTATCGCGGTTATGAGCAGCGAGAGCCGAGGCGCTCCCAAAAGAGGCCCGTAGGCGAAACGCTGCGCGAGATAACCCAGAACCGCGGCGATAACCATAGCCGCGAGAACAGACAGAATAATCCCCGCGACCCCCGGAATTATAACCGACAGGACGCCGAAGACGGACAGGCACGCAAACGCGCCTGTCATGTAGATATCCCCGTGCGCAAAATTCAAAAGTTTAATAATCCCGTAAACCATCGAATATCCCAGAGCTATAAGAGCGTAAAACGAGCCGAGAATCAGCCCGTTTACAGTCTGCTGAAGTATAAGTTCCCATAAAGACATATGTAAAATACCGCCGGAACAATTTAATAATATCAATAATAATCGATTAAACTACTAAACTACGGCTCTATAAGCGTAAAGTCCCCGTCTTTGATTTGCAGTATCATAAAGTTCGAAACCGCCATTTCACGGTCCGGGGTGAAAGATATATTGCCGGATAATCCCGGAAAGGATATATCCTGAACGGCGCCGCGTACGGCCGCCGTCTCCGTCGACGCCGCCGATTCGATTGCCGCTTTGAGCAGATAAATCGTGTCGTACGCGAGAGTCGCGTAATTTCCCGGCTCTCTGTTGTATTTAGCGCTGTAATCGTTAAAGAACTTCGCTCCTTTTTCTCCCGCGAGTTTTACATAGGGCGGACTCGTGACGTAAACGCCTTCGCCGTCTTCTCCGCACGCCTCAATCAAGTCGGGGTCCGCCGAGCCGTCGCCGACCGCTATATGACCCTCGTAACCTCCGCGCCTGAGCTGTTTTATAACGTTCGAGCCGTCCGAGTGATAACCGCACCAGTAAACAAAATCCGCGTTCGAGCTGCGTATCGCCGTAACGATTGCCGAGACGTCGGCGGCGCCTTTTTCCATGACTTCGACGGTCACGACTTCAAAACCGTTCTTCGGGAGTTCTTCCGAGCACATATCCGAGAGATTTTTCGTGTAATCGTCTCCCTGGTGAATAAGGGCCACTCTCTGCGAGCCAAGCGATTTTAAAAGCTCCATGAGAGTAACGACCGCAAAAGAACCCGGGCTGTTTATCATGAACGACTGGTTGAATCCCGCTCTCGTTATATTCGTCGAGTTCGCCGCTGAAATAAGAAGAAGTAAGTCTTCGTCGTAAAACTGCTGTAAAGTCGGGATAATCGCGCCGGAAGCATATCCGCCGACGACGAAATCCACGCCTCTCGAAGTGATTTTAGCCGCCGCCTGAGTAGCCATGTTAGCGTCCGCTCCGTCGTCCTGTTCGTAAAGTTTCAGACTGCGCGTTTCACCGGCGCCGATTTTTACTCCGCCCGCCGCGTTGATTTCTTCTACCGCGAGTTTGTAAGAATTAAGCATATCGGTTCCGTAAGCGGCTTCCGAACCCGACAACGGAAGAATTACCCCGACTAAAATCGCGTCGCCGTCGTCCGAACAGCCGGTCAGCAAAACAAGCCCCGTTAAAGATACAAGCATCGAAACGACTATAAGTAAAGCCGTAAGTTTTGAGATTTTTCTTTTCATGATAATTTTTTACTCCTTTAATACCAAAATTATTAATTAAAAAACATATATTTCTGCATTATACCACAAATATTAATATATGTCAACTTAAAATTTTATATTTTATTCGCGGACAAAATTTTTGTTGACTTTCGTTAAAATTTGCTGTATAATAGAAGACGTCGCGTTGAGCGTTAAGGGCGGCATGGGTTTCGCGTCCTGAAAGGAGGGTTGAAGAAAATTATTTCTTCGCAAAAATCCACCGGAAAGGAGTGAAGTTCATGACTGTTTACGAAATATTATTTTTAATAATATTTTTTCTGCCGGATTTTATCGAACCGGCGAAATATATTATAATGATGATAAATAGTAAACGCCGCCTACCCCCCAAGGATTAGCGGCGTTTAAAATTAATTAAATGACGCGAAGCCTGCCGCCTTTTAAGCGGCGCGCGAACTATTGCAGAGAGTGTTCAAAGCACTCTCTCTTTAGTTGTACGCTTATTATATCATATGTATTCGCGTTTGTCAACTTAAAATTTCATATTTTATCGCGCCGAAAAAATAAAATTATTCCCCCAGTTTACCGAACCGGCTGTTTATTGCGAGAGCGGGGTCTACCGGAACCGGAACTCCCGCGGTATTTCCGGGAATATTTATGTCTGTTATTTTCTTCGGCGTTTTCCCGTTAAATTCGGGCAGCCATTCTTTTTCCGCTTCGAACATTTCTATTGTCATATCTCTTATTTCGGTTAGGTTAAGAACGGACGAAGTCAGCGGGTCCATAGAAACGGCGGCAAAAACAAGCTCCGGGTCAATATTAACCGCGGCTTCGACCGCTAAATTCTGTACGGTTATATTAGACTGGTTCATCGCCGCGAGCGCAACGGGCAAATCTCCGACGGTCAGCGGATGAAAGCCGTCTTTGTCGACGTATACGGGAATCTCGACGCATGAATTATTCGGCAGATTAGTAATATAATTTTTGTTTAGAATATTGCCGTTGAGTTTAAAAGCGATATTCGTCTCGATTGCTTCGAGTATATACGAACAGTATTCTTTACTTCTCGGTTCAAGCTCTCCCGTTTCGATAGACAGAACGTCTATTTTGTTAAACTTATCCTGAATTGCCGACGAAAATTTATAATACGCTCCGCTCGCTCCCCCGAAATCCGGCTGGTCGCAGTATAAATCAAGAGATTTCCTGTTTTTTCTGAACCACGGCAGATATTCAGACAAATGCCCCGTCGATTCGGTCATAAAATATCCCGAGTGGCGCATTACCTCTCCTCTGACTTTTTCGTTTATGTAATATTCGGGCTTTTCCATATTTGCCTTTAATAACGGATATAAATCCCCGCCGTTATGCTCAAGCTTTAAAAACCACGCCATATGATTTATTCCCGCCGCAATAAAATCTATTTCGTCTTTAGGAACGTTTGTATATCCCGAAATCAAATCCATAGTAGTCTGAACCCCGTGACACAAGCCGATATAATTCATATCTGTCGCCCTGCCCAGATAACCGCAGACCATACCCATAGGATTAACGTAATTCAAAACAGTCGCGCCGGGGCATAATTCTTTTATATCGCGGTCAATATCCCGTAAAATATTATAAGTGCGCAGAAACCTGAATATCCCGCCGGGACCCATAGAATCGCCGATACACTGGTCTACTCCGTATTTCAGCGGGATTTCATAGTCTAACTTAAACGCATCTACTCCGCCGATTTGGAACATTAATATAACATATTTCGCGTCTTTGAGAGCGTCGCGCCTGTCCGTCGTCGCATAGACTTTCGCTTTGAGATTATTTTTATCGATAATTTTCTGCGCGTAGTTTTTCATCTTTTCAATCTTGCCGGAAGTGGGAGACATAAGGGCGTATTCGAACCCCGAGAGAGACGGCGTGTTAAACATATCGTTTAAGAGAGTTTTGCAGAAAACGATACTGCCCGCGCCGATAACCGCGATTTTATTCTTCATAATCAAACGTACCTCACGATTTTAAATTTAAATTTTTTTTATAATTACAGTATAATATTAACCGGGTATTATGTCAAGCATAAATTTTATAAAAATTACAAGCCCCGTAAATTTTGCAAATAAATAAAATATAAAAAATATAAAACGACATATATTTTACTCCCGGGCTAATATAATACTAAATATAATAATTTTAAAAATCCGGCTGTTTGGAGAGTGAATATTTTTGAGACACGTAATATATGCCGATATTGTTTTTCTCATGAATTTCTGCATGGATTTTCTGGCGCTGTTCGCCGCGGGCAAAATACTCGGACTGAAACTCGGCGCGGGGAGGCTGAGTTTATCGAGCGCTCTCGGCGCGCTCTACTGCGTTCTGACTTTTTTATACGCCGGGAATAAAATAATAATCCCCGAGATTATAATAAATATAGCGGTTTCGGTTATTATGTGTTTTATAGCTTTTAACATAGATTCGCTGATAAAATTCACTAAAATATTCCTGATTTTTTATTCGGCGTGTTTTATGCTGGGCGGAGGAATAGAGGCTTTGTCCTATCTTTCGGGAATGATGGGAACCGGGGATAATAATATTCCGTCCGTTGAGTCCGGCCATTCTCCGGGGGTTTTCCCGTTGCAGGCGGTGATTATATTCGCGGGGATTTGCGCGTTTATTATAATTTTCGCGGGAATCCTGTTTAAAAGGCGTTCCGAAATCAAAGAAACGAAAATAACCGTAGGATTTATGGGCAGGGAAATAACCCTCGACGCGATAGTCGATTCGGGCAATCTCCTATACGACCCGATAAGCTCCCTTCCCGTTATCGTCGTGAATTTAAACGGCGTAATCGATTTGTTCGATTTCGAAACGCTTGAATTTTTCCTGCACGATTCAGTCGAGTATCTGGGAAAACGGGAATTTAAAAGCCGGGAGAGCCTGGAGAATCTGCGGGCTTTGAAATTCAGGGTAATCCCGGTAAAATCAATCGGAGGGAACGGCGGCATACTTCCCGCGTTCCTGCCGGATTACATAAAATACAGAAAAAATAATAATTTTTCAGAGATGAGGGCGGTAATCGCGGTCGACAACCGGGCAAGCGCGAAATACAACGAAAAATACGGCGGGATACTTCCCGCGGTTCTTATAGAAAGTTAAGGGGGCGGCTGATTTAGTTATGAGGATAAAAATAATAGACGGTATGACCGGTTTCTGGGGGAAAATTAAAAATAAAATAACTTCGGATTCCGAACTGCTTGAACTGTTTGATTTGAATTTAATCAATTTAAACTTAAATTTAAACGAGGTATTCTACGTGAACGGTTCGGAGACTCTCCCTCCGCCGTTATCCGCCGAGGAAGAAGTCGATATTATATCCAGACTCGACGGGGAGCCTTCTTTAAAGACTATTTTAATCGAAAGGAATTTAAGGCTCGTCGTGTACATAGCGAAAAGGTTCGAAAACTCCGGAGCGGGAATCGAAGACCTGGTTTCTATCGGAACAATCGGCCTGATGAAAGCTATAAATACTTTTAAAACGGATAAAAATATAAAGCTCGCGACGTACGCCTCACGCTGCATAGAAAACGAAATACTGATGTACATGAGAAAGAACGCCAACTCGAAAAACGAGATTTCGATAGACGAGCCGCTGAACGTCGACTGGGACGGAAACGAGCTTTTATTATCAGATATTCTCGGCTCCGATTCCGATATCGTTCACAGGAATATCGAAGAGACCGAAGAGAAAAAAATGATATTCACGGCGATGGCTAAACTGGGTAAACGCGAAAAGGTTATAATAAGCCTGAGGTTCGGCCTTGAGACCGGCAAAGAAAAAACCCAGAAAGAAGTGGCTGATATCCTGGGAATATCGCAGTCTTATATATCGAGGCTGGAGAAGAAAATCATAAACAAGTTAAAGAGAGAAATCGCTAAGTTAAATTGAATCACACGTTAAACCTGAACAGTATAACGTCGCCGTCGCTTATTATATAGTCTTTTCCCTCGCTGCGTACAAGGCCTTTCTCTTTCGCGGCCGTCATGCTTCCCGTTTCAAATAAATCTTTATATGCGACGGTCTCGGCCCTGATAAATCCGCGTTCCAAATCCGTGTGGATTTTGCCCGCGGCTTCGGGAGCTTTCGCGCCTTTTTTTACCGTCCACGCGCGGGATTCTTTCGGACCTGTCGTCAGAAACGATATTAATCCGAGCAGCTCGTAGCTTTCTTTTATAAGCTTGTCGAGCCCGGACTGTTTTATGCCGAGTTCCTCCAGAAACCCCCTTCGCTCGTCTTCCGGCAGTTCGTTTATTTCGGCCTCCAGCTTCGCGCATATCGGGATTATCCCGGCGTTTTCTTCTCTTGCCGTGTTTTTTAACTTATCATAATATCCCCCGCCGTTTTCTATATCTGCTATATCTTCTTCGCCGACGTTCGCCGCGTATATTATTTTCTTTCGGGAGAGAAGGGGCGCGGTATCTATCACCGCCGATTCCTCGGGAGTGTAGGCAACCGACCTTGCGGGTTTGCCGTCGTTCAGAACTTCTAAAAGCCCTTCGAAAAGTTTCACTTCTTTTTCGAGGGTTTTATCGCCTTTCATTGCTTTTTTTGCGCGTTCGATTCTTCTTTCGACAAGCTCCATGTCCGACAATATCAGTTCCATGTTTATAATATCGGCGTCTCTTACGGGGTCGATTGAATCGCTTACGTGGATTACGTTCGGGTCTTCGAAGCATCTCACGACGTGAATAACCGCGTCTACCTCGCGTATATGAGTCAGGAATTTGTTCCCCACGCCCTCCCCTTTCGACGCGCCCTGAACGAGTCCCGCGATATCGACGAACTCTATAAACGCCGGGGTTATTTTTTCTGATTTGCTGATTTTGGTTAAAAAATCAAGCCTTTCGTCGGGGACGTTTACTTTGCCTATATTGGGGTTGATTGTGCTGAACTGATAATTCGCCGTCTCCGCCTTTGTATTTGTCATGGCGTTGAAAAGCGCGCTTTTTCCGACGTTGGGAAGTCCGACTATGCCGAGTTTCATTTTCTTTATTTCTCCTCTTTTAAGTTTTTATAATATTTTACTATGAAATTATGTCGAAAAGATTAAATATAGGCTTTTTTAAAAATTTTGAGAAAATTTACTTAAAGTATAGACAAAGGGCTTTTGTTGTGATATAATTAAATGTGAACAAAAGCAAATATATATTCGGATTATTAATTTTTAACTTACTTTCTTTTTTACGGAAAAAATATGTAGGGGCGGCCATTGGCCGTCCGTCTGAAAACGTCAAAACTGCGTTGATTTTGATTTTGCGGATACGCAATGCTGAAACGCGAGAGCGGACGCGCAATGCGCGCCCCTACAATACCGCCGGAAAAAGAAAGTAAGCAAAGAAAAAACGAATAGAATTTTTTGAAACATATAAAAGATTTAAAACGGAGGATTTTTAAATGAGCCATAAAATTTTAGTTATAGACGACGATACTAATATCTGCGAACTCTTAAAGCTCTGTCTCACGAAAGAAGACTATGAAGTTATAACGGCCCTCGGCGGCGCCGAAGGCATCGCCATGTTTAAAGTCTACGAGCCGGACCTTGTTATTCTCGATATTATGATGCCCAAAAAAGACGGCTGGCAGGTCTGCCGCGAAATCCGCGAAATCTCGTCCAAGCCTATTATTATGCTGACGGCTAAAAACGAAGTGTTCGACAAAGTCCTCGGCCTTGAACTCGGAGCGGACGACTATATAACTAAGCCGATGGAAATGAAAGAGGTTTACGCAAGGGTGAAAGCCGTTCTCAGACGCGCGAAAAATCAGGAAAACGACAGCGACATAGAAATCATAAAATTTGAGAATCTTGAAATAAGCCTTCAGAAATACGAGCTTAAACTAAGGAACAAGACCGTCGATATTCCTCCGAAGGAACTTGAGCTTTTGAATTTTCTGGTCTCAAACGTCAACCGGGTTTTCACCCGGGACCAGCTGCTCGACAAAGTCTGGGGGTTCGATTATCTCGGCGATTCCAGAACGGTCGACGTGCACGTCAAGCGCCTGCGCGAAAAACTCGACGGGGTAAGCGACAAATGGAACCTGAAAACCGTTTGGGGAGTTGGATATAAATTCGAGCTGCTCCAGTAGAATTTTTGAATTTACACCGCGCGGACGGCCTCTCCCGGTCGTCCCGCGTAATTTTATTTGGTTTATTTTTATGTTCAAAAGCGTATTCGTTAAATATATTCTGGTTTTTTTGTCTATCATAACCGTAAGCTTCTCGATTTTAGCGGCCGTAATCAGTTCGGCCATAGTGCAGAGTTCTATCGAGGCGAAGCGAAGCTCTATGTCGTCCGCGTCCGGAATCGCCGCGAAAAATACAGAGAGAAGCTTCGCCGCCGGTTCTTCCGGCTCGTTCGCGGATTTTATCGGAAAATCTAAAAGCGCTCTTATACGGGAGCTTTCGGATTACGCCGGACTCGCCGGGGAATCTTTTATACTCGTCGCCGATTTGGACGGGAATATACTCGCCGCCGCTCCGGAATTTTATTACCCGGAAAAGAGCCGCATAGGCGAGGATATAATAAACGGAGCGTTAGACGAGAGCGGCGAGTCCGGACGGATTCTTACGACTCTGGAAGGCGTTTTTTCTTCCCGGCATATCGTCTTTTCGCAGGTTATATCTTCAAAAAGCGGGGAAAGCGCGGGGCTTTTGTTTTTCTGTTCGGCGTCGGTCTATGAAAATTATTCCGTGGGGCAGATAATCAATATTATAATTTTGAGCTGCCTGTGGGTTCTTGTCGCGGCAATGGTTATACTGTATCTTATTACCGAGAAAATAATATCGCCGGTAAGGGCTATGAGCAGGGCGGCTAAAAGCTTCGCCCTCGGCAATTTCGACGCGAGAGTTCCGTCTACTTCGAACCGGGACGAAATCGGCGAACTTGCCGAGGCGTTTAACAATATGGCGGCCTCCCTCTCCGTCAACGAAGAAACCCGCAGGGCTTTCGTCGCAAACGTATCGCACGACCTCAAAACCCCGATGGCCGTTATAAAAGGATTCGTAGACGGTATCCTGAGCGGCGCCGTACCCCCGGAAAAACACGAATATTATTTGAATATAGTTTCGACCGAAACCGCGAGACTTGCCGGGCTTGTAGAGTCTCTCCTCGATATAACGAGAATACAGGCCGGAGAGACAAAATTCGTAAAATCCGATTTCGACGTGTGCGAAACCGCGAAACTCGTTATTATTTCTCTGGAGCAGAGAATAAACGAAAAGAATCTTGATTTTGAATTTAACTGCGCGCATGACAAAATTTACGTGTCGGCGGATTCCGGCGCAATTCACCGTATTATATATAATCTTCTGGAGAACGCCGTAAAATTTACTCCGGAAAGAGGACTTATAAAAATAAGCGCGGGAATTAATGCGGCGGAGAAGGCGTATATATCAGTTTATAATACCGGGGAAGGAATCCCGTCCGAAGATTTGCCGTTCGTATTCGACAGGTTTTACAAGTCCGACCGTTCGCGGGGTCTCGACAAATCGGGCTTCGGTCTGGGGCTTTTTATAGTAAAGACGATTCTCGACGCTCACGGGGAGAAAATAAAGGCCGAATCCGAATATAATAAATACTGCGAATTTACGTTCACGCTGAAAACCTCGCAGGTCTGATTATATTTAATATAAAATCAAAATAATATTTCACATAAATTTCATGAAATTTTGCCTTGATTTTTTAATACAATATAAATATATCTATTTTATAATAAATAGTACAGGATAAACAAACGGCGAATAAAAATTAAAATTATATTATAATAATAACGGAGGTAATATATCATGACAGAACGCGGAAATTCAAACGGCGGAGTAAACGGCAGTCACGTTTACCGCTGGAGTATGGCGGACGAAGAAAATCTAAGAAAGAACAGAAGGAATAAATACGCGGTGAAAACTAAAAAAAGCGCGGGGCTGAGAATATTCGCGGTTATCATGTCCGTTATGTTTTTGTTCACGGCGGCGGCGTCGGTATATTTTTTGGGAGACTATATAACCGGCGGCAGATTTTCTTCCGGGGGAAATGACGATTCTGCCGGTAATCCCGGTTTTGTTATTTCAAACAAAGACGCTCTCGAGGAGACAAAAAACGATTCCTCACCGGAAACGGCAAACGACGGAGATATAATAAAAGATACGTCGGCGGTCGCTCCTCTGGATAATTCGGCGGCGGGTCCGGGAACTCTCACGGGTGAGGAAGCGAGAATCAGGA
>WRMA01000062.1 GCA_009777355.1 Oscillospiraceae bacterium
TATTTTATTTCCCGCCTCGCCGGTTTTGACGAAAGAGAGCCAGTCCCTGCTGGGTCCCTTCGACGAGTTCGACGTCAGGATTTCGACTTGTTTGCCGCTTTCGAGCTCCGAGTTTATGGGATATATCAGACCGTTTACTTTCGCTCCGGTCATTTTATTGCCTATATCCGAGTGAATCGCGTATGCGAAATCGACCGCGGTAGAGCCTTTCGTAAGCTGTTTAACGTCGCCTTTGGGCGTGTATAAAAATATTTCGTCGCCGTAAATATCTATTTTGACCATGGACAAATATTCATCGGGGTCGTTCGTATCCGTTCCGGCCTCAACCAGAGATTTCAGCCATGTAAGCTTCTGTTCTATGTCTTTCGGGGTTTCCTCCCCGGTTTTATATCTCCAGTGCGACGCCACTCCGAACTCCGCAGTTTCGTGCATTTCCCTCGTTCTTATCTGAATCTCCATTGGAACGCCTCTGTCGTTTATAATAATCGTATGGACAGACTTGTATCCGTTTGATTTCGGGGTCGATATATAGTCTTTGAATCGGCTTTGTATATGATTGAACATTCTGTGTATTATTCCGAGTACCAAATATACTTCGTCTATCGTATTAACTATATATCTTACGGCGTAAAAATCATATATTTCATCCAGAGATTTGCCTTTCAAAAACACTTTCCTGTGGACGCTGGCGACTGTTTTCACCCTGCCTTCCGACGTGAATTTTATATTATCCGCGTTTAACCTGTATTTTATTTTCTCCTGACTGTCTTCTATAAAATCCCTTGACTCGCCGAATTTTTTGTCGATATCTTCTTTTATCGTCTTATAACCTATCGGGTCAAGTCTCTGGAAGCTAAGTTCCTCGAGCTCCTCTTTCATTTTCCGTATGCCCAGCCGCTGCGCCACGGGAGCGAACACGTGCATCGTTTCGAGAGCGATTGTTTTCTGCTTCTCTTCGGGCATAGAAGATATAGTCCGCATATTATGCAGACGGTCGGCGAGTTTTACGAACATAACGCCCAAATCTTCAGAAGTCGCGAAAAACATTTTACGCAGGTTTCTTATGCTCTCCTCTTCTTTCGAGATTAGATTCATGCCTTTGAATTTCGTCAGTCCGTCTACGAGAGACGCCACTCTCGAACCGAAAAGCTTTCTTATTTCGTTTATATTAGTTTCTTCGGAGCAGTCCTCAACCACGTCGTGCAGCAGAGCGGCGCATATACAGTTCGTGTCAAAGCCGAAATTGGCGCATATCTGCGCGACCGCGATCGGATGGCAGATATAGTCCTCCCCCGATTTCCTGTACTGGTCCGCGTGGAGAGCCGCGGCGTATTCAAACGCCGACGTTATTACTCCTATATCCGCCGCTTTGCCCGAATTAATCAGGAACTGCTTTAAAATCCGGAACATATCGTAAAAGTTCATAAAATCATCACCGTAAATTTTTAAGTTTTTTATATAGATTCGAACTGTCCAAATCTATTTTATTCCTGTTATTATAATAACCGTTTATTTTTATCCTGTTTATATCGCAGAAATCATGCTCTATATTTATTATGCCGGTTTCGCAGAATATATCGAGTATAACTCTGAATTTAAACCTTGAGAATTTTTTATTTAAACCGCTCAAAGATTCGATATATTTCGTCTGCATTTTATTTATATTATAATTGTATTCAAAATCGTACGATATATCTTTTTTAAAAGAATTTACGAGAAAGATATAAACCGACTTAAAATCCTCTCTGTCCGGAACGTCGCCTTTTAGTATTCTTACCCCGGAATTATTGTTTATAAATTTATAGTAGTTCTCTTTTTCCGACAAATACTCTCTCCCGTATTCTTCGTTAAGCCTTGCGCCGCGTATTATATACTGGACTTTCTCCCTGTTCATAAATTCGTTTATGCCGATGTTGCAGGCTATGTCTATAATATCGGATTTGTCAAATTCAAAGCCGGCGGCGTCCATATTAAAATAAATCGCCTCGAAGGAAAATCCGTTCTGCTCCAGTTCGATTTTTATGTGCTTGTTTTCGCCGATATGCGTGATATTCAATATTCTGCAGCCGGTAAGCGCAAACAGCGGAACTTTATTGCCGTTCCCGAACGGCTCGAGTATTTCAAGCTCCCTGACTGTATCGCAGGTTATATTTCCTGCGGATACCCCGCACTCTATGTCGTATATCTTATCGTCCGTCGTTTTTATATTGTTTTCCCGGGCGTAAGCGTTCAGCCTTTTATCCAGCTCTTCTATATTTTTATATTCCGCGGAGAGTCCCGCCGCCCTCTCGTGGCCGCCGTATTTTAACAGAATATCCGAACACTGCGAAAGCATTTCGGTTATGTTTATATTCTTCACGCTTCTGCACGAGCCTTTATATTCGCCGTTGGCGTCTTTGGCGAACAAAATAAACGCCTTGTTATATTTTTCGGAGAGTTTCGAGGCCACTATGCCGATTACGCCCTGATTCCAGTCCTCACCCCGCAGTATTATCACCGTTTTTTGAGCCCTGTCCTCTATATCTTCCAGCTGGTTTTCGGCAAGCGCCATTATTTCTTTTTCGGTTTCCTGGCGGCGTCTGTTTAAAACGGACAGCTCCTCTGCTATAATTTCCGCCGCGCTTCTCGTTTTTGACAGAAAAAGCTCCACGGCCTTATCCGCCTTCGCGAGTCTTCCCGCCGCGTTTATGCGGGGGGAGATATAAAATCCTATTATATCCGTCGAAACCCGGGTTTTCCCCTTATATTTAAAATAACCCTCCAGTATGGCGTTCACGCCGAAATTTTTCGAGACCCTCATTTTTTTCAGTCCGGAATCGGTCATGACCCTGTTTTCTCCGGTCAGGCTCATTATGTCCGCGACGGTCCCCATCGCTACGAACTCGCAGAAACCCTCGAAGTCTATTATATTGTCTTCTCCGTATTTTATATTATGCGCGGTAATAAACTTAAACGCGACGCCGACCCCCGCAAGTTCTTTAAACGGATAATTACATCCCGGTTTCTTCGGATTTATGACCGCTTCCGCCCGAGGCAGTCTGTTATGGCACTCGTGATGGTCCGTTATTATTATATCTATGCCGAGTTCTTTTGCGTACCGGGTTTCTTCCTCCGCGGTTATTCCCGTGTCGACCGTTATAATTAAATCTATATTTTTCTCTCCCGCTCTGTCCACCGCGTTTTTATTTATGCCGTACCCCTCTTCAAACCTGTCCGGGATATAATAGCAAACGTCGAGCCCTATGCCTTCAAGATATATATACATAACGCAGACGGACGAAATACCGTCGACGTCGTAATCTCCGTAAACCATTACTTTTTCTTTGTTTATCAGCGCTTTCTGCAGTCTGTCTATCCCTTTATCCATGTCCGACATCAAAAACGGGTCGTGGAGAATATCCCTTGATTTATCCAGAAAAGCCCGCGTTTCTCTGATTTGAACCTCGCCGTCCGCGTTATATCCCCTGTTAAGCAAAAGCTTCGCGCACACTTCGCTTATTTTAAATTCCCCCGCAATACCGGCCACCCGTTCGCTATCATGACTCTCTATATTCCATTCAGACATTATATTAAAATTACTCTCCCAATATTTTTGTTATTTTATAATCTTCTCTTTTCTCTGCCGCCGCGTTAATCCGGAAACACGACAGAATCATAGAAATCCCGGAAGAAATCCCGGATATAATATACGGAACGATTATATTTTCCGTTAGTTTGCCGGCTATAAAATATGAAAATATCCCCGTAAAAACCGGCAGAATAAAAACAACCAGGCAGTAGAGCAGAATCGCGGGCGTTTTCCCTTCGACTTCCACGAAATCGCCGGCTCTCGCCCCGATTTTACTGTTATCCGTTACAATCTCAATCGCTTCGTCTTGCAGCGTAAGGCATTTTTTCACATCGCAGTTCTCGCGAAGCTCGCACGCGCACTCCCTTTTTACGGATAAGACCGCTCTGCCGCCTATTATTTCCTTTACGTACGCTTTACTTATCATTCTATCTTAATAGACCTCCGCGGTTATAAAATATTCGCCCACGCAGAACGCGGGATTATCCGGATTATTATTTATTATTTCTATTTCGAGGGGAACCATATGCGCGCCCCTCTCGTTAAGCGCGCTCATATCCGCGGTAACCGAGACCCTCGATGAATTTACAAGGCGCAGAACCGACGGATTCCCCAGAACTTTTATTTCTATTCTTTCTTCTCTTATTTCGTATTCCAGATTCGGCGGCCGTATAATATTAAAATTCGAATTCTGCCTTGTTGATATATTTATAGTCTTCGTTTCGACGTCCCTGAATTTTATTCCCACTTCGGCCGTATGGACCCCGCTCGTTATTCCTCCGGGCAAAAACAGCCGCATCGTTACCGTCGCGTCCGTTTCATGCCTTTTCTCGTCGATTATCCCTATATTATATTCCGAAATATTTTTAACCAAATCGGGAGAGCCGCTTATTTCGATAGTTTCGGGATATATAGTTATCTCCGTATTTTTCTCATTGTAATATCCGTGCCTGAAATTCACGGTTAAATCTATTTCTTTCGTCATGGTCACCGGAACGTACACTTCTACCGTCGCCGCTTCCCTCGTCGATACGTATTGGTTTCTCACTTCCTCCCCGTCGCCGTCTATCAGTATAAATTTTTCGGTGACCGTAACGGGCCGCTCGACCGCTCCCAGAGATAAATTTACGAGCGCGTGGTCCAGGGTTTTCAAAACCCCCTCCGGTCCGTAAACCGTAACCGAACCCGCGCTTAACCCCAGCTCGCCTATCTCGACGCCGGGTTCTTTTACCATCTGGACGATTCTCGCGTCTACCGGAATCGTAACGCTGCTCTCCCTGTCTATATACAGCAGCGTGCTGCTCTGACTCTGGTCGGCGACGTGAACGTAATCCATCTCTTTTATTTCAATGGGCAGAGACTGCTCTCCCGACTGCGACACCCTGTTCAAATCTATATACGCCTCTATGTCCTGAGGTTTTAATCTGTTCAGGTGCGCGCTCTTGCCCTCCAGAATAACGTCTATATATAATTCTTTGTCGACAAGCATAGAATACCCGTAATTCGACTTCATCTCGTTCTGGTTTTTTATTTCGACGGGTATGGACGCGAACCTTCTCTGCGTAACCTGACTTTCGAATCCGACCACCCAGAACCATATCAGAACGGCCGTGAGAGCCGATATGATTTTCAGGAAAAAATCCCCTTTTGATTTTTTTATATTCTTTATATTTTCTTCTCCGTCCGGAATTTCCGGCTTATCTTTACTTTTATCCCCGGTCTGTTCGCTCATATATATAAAATCACCCGTTATTATTTTTATTTTTTCTGTTTCTGTTTTTTGAGTGCTTGATATTTTTTACGTTCGAATTATCGAGCAAAAGAGAACTCAGCTTTTTTTTGAGAGAATACAAATCGAAATTTCTCTCGAGTCTGCCGTCTACGGCGACCGATATTTTTCCGTTTTCTTCAGACACTATAATTACCGCGGCGTCGCTGTTTTCGCTGATTCCGAGCCCCGCCCTGTGACGGGTGCCGACGTCGGCCGGTATATCCTCGCTGACCGACAGAGGCAGGATACACCCCGCCGCCTCCACCGTCAGGTCGCTGCCGATTATAACCGCTCCGTCGTGAAGAGGCGCCTTGTCGTAAAAAATATTCTTCAGAAGCGGCGCGCTCAGTTCGGCTTTAAGCAGTATCCCGCTTTTTATTATATCGCCGAGCTTCGTCGTCCGTTCTATAACTATAAGCGCGCCTCTTTTCACCGCGGAAAACTCGGCCGCCGCCTTTGATATTATATCTATCGAATTATTCACTTTCTGTATATTTCTCTGGTCGACTATTCTGTTGATGGAATGTATCGACGTTCCGCCCACTTTTTCGAGAAGGCTTCTCAGCTCGGGCTGAAACAGTATTATCAGGGATATTATACCCACTTGGAATATGCTGTAAAGCGCGAAACTCAAAACGTACATTCCGAGGGCGTCGCTTATCAGATACACGACCGCCATCAGAAAAATGCCGATTAATAATTTTGCCGCTCTCCTGTCCCTTATAAATTTAACCGCGTAATATATCATCACCGAGACTATCGTTATATCTATTATATCAATCACCGGTCTGACCGACAGAACGGTATTTCTTATATATCCGAAAAAATCCGTTAAATTCTGCATAATAAAACAACCGCCGTAATTTAATTATTATTATCTCTTGTCTCTTAATCTTTTATATTTTATCTTTCATATTTTGCCGCCGGTATTTTCAGGTTCAGAATATTTGATTCCGGGGTTCTTGAAGCCGCGGCGGTTTTTACGTAAAGATTATAGAAATCTTCTTCCTCGTCTTTTTCAAGACCGGGGAAAGCGAGCTTTAAATTTTCGTAACGAACCGCTCCTTTCGCGCAGTTCTCCCATACTCCGCCTTCAGATTCCGGCGTAATCGACGCGCTCCACATCATTCTGTCCGTAAATCCGCTGTATTTCCGCCGTCTGTCGTCTTTTATGACCGGCATCCTGCCCGCCGCGGGAATTTTTATATTAAATTCCGCCGACGCGAACCTGTTGTTCTCTTCGTTCGCGTAATCGAGATACGCCGCAAATTTCACGGTCACCGTGTTTCCCGTAGGATTTGCCGTCACCGGCGCGCTTATACCCGAATTAGCGTTGATTTCCCCTCTCTCGAAATCTCCCGAACCGATTTTGTAAAAGATATACTCGGTACCGGATTCGAGACCTTCGTATATAATTTTTTCGTCTCTGTAAACTATCGCCCTTCTCTCGGCCGCGGTCACGGGACGTCTCGGATAGAGCTCCGCGATTTTTCTGTTATCGGCCGAATAATTGCCGTCGCTCTCGGGCTCCGCGCCGATTTCTCTCACGGACACGGCAAAAGGCGACGTTCCTCCCTTCGGAATAAGCGAGCTTATATCCATCGAGTTTCCCATAAACGGAAACCATTCCTCCCGGGAATTATCCGCTCCGGATTTAAGGGAGTACATATATTCCGGAGAGCCGTTAAAATTATAATAGCCCTTGTCTTCTCCCGCCCTCGACGTCACTATATATATTCTCTCCTCCTGGTAATCTATTTCAAGTTCAAACTTCCCGCCCAGTTCGTTTATTATTATATTAAAAGAAACCGCGAGAGACTTATCCCTGTCGTATCTTCGGGTTTCGCGACCTTCCTCATCGTATGACGCCGCATACGGCGTCACTCTCAGCGTGACCGCGATTCTTTCGCTTTCCGTGTTTTCTATTTTTGGCGCGCCGATTTTTATATCGGCTTTGCCGTCGGTATCGGAAATCCCCCACGTCCTTTCAAACTCCAGAAGAGAGCCGTAAGCCTGCGATATATCCCATCTGTAATTCTTCAGTTCTTCAGTATATTCGGACCCCGGGTCGTTTGCCGCCGCCGTCACCCTGTCTATATTGACGGTCAGAGCGTTGGGGTCGCCGCTTTTAATATATACAATCTGATTTTCCCCGGTATATATTTTTTGATTCTCCCCGTTCCTTTTCAGTTCGATTGACTTAACGATTCCCTCGTCTTCGGGAAACAGACCGATATTAGACGAATTTATATGAAACGCAACCTCAAAAGAAGAACGTCCGTCGTATGCGTCTGCCGTGATTTTTATTTCGGCCGAACCCGCCTTCAGCGGGAGCGCGGTTATTACGCCGCCGGGTTCGGCTTCAAGCTTTATAATATCCGGTCTGTCAGTCTCGGCTTTCAATACATACAGATACGAGTCCAGCCGTCTTTTATATCCCGACGAAACTCCCGCCGGGTCATAGACTTCGGCTTCGAAGCCGTCTAAAACTACAGCCCTCTCCGCATTGCCGTATCTGTCCACTCCGGCTTCGATAATTGTTCCGTCGTATATCTCTTTTCCGTCTCCAATAAAATTCAGCGACGCCAATTTTCCGTCGTCGTCTTCCGTAACGAATTTTATATCTATATATCTAACGGCCGATTTATATTCGTTATATGCCTGTCCGTTTATATCGATTTTCACTCTCGCGCCGTCTGTCAGAGGCGTATAGATAAACGGGTTCCGCAAAAAATCCCCGTCCATCTCTATTACTTGAACCGCCTCGGTCATATTTGCCGGATTCGATTCCCACAGAATCAAATCCCCGTTATCTTCGTTATCTGCATTATCTTCGCCGTTTTCATCCTGATTTTCTTCCTCTGTTTCTATTATCCCAGTCGTTTCCGTTGTTTCCCCTATTTCCCCTATTTGAACGGACGGGTCCATTTTATTTTTGGGAACGGTTATGTACGCCGTAAAAACGGCGTCGCCGCTGTTTACGAGCTGCTCCGCGGTTCTTTTCTCGCCGTTTACCAAAACATAAAAATCTTCTAATTCTATCCGGACTTCTTCCGGACGGCTGTCTTGTCCGTACAGCCGCGAAACCGGTTTAAATTCCGGATTTCCCACGACTCTCGATATAAATAATCTTATAGTCTGTACCGTTCTTACCGGCGCGTTATATTCTCCGCCGTATTCGCCGTGGATTACGGCGAACTCAATATCGGCCGTTCCCTCTTTCAGCGGCCTTATATATAATATTTTATTTCCCGGGTTATCCTCCGAGACCGACGCGGCCGTTTCAGAAAGATAAATCCCGTCTGAAGAAGAGCTCACGAGAGCGGCGCCCGTTTTGTTTATTACCTCGGCCGTCCACGAATAATCGGTCAGCGTCCTCTCAAAATTCGCGTTTCCCGCGCTTAAATCAGAGTAATCGTACGCAGTAACGGACGCGATTAGAAGCTCCGCCGTTTCCGTCATGTTTATTCTCACCTCGCCGTCTAAGTCAAGGGCGAAATCCGACGCGCCCCTCCTGAAAGAAGCCCTGGTTTCGCCGTCCCTCGAATCGTCTATCACCCTTACCGTAAACGTCCTGGCAATGCTTCCTGTCATATCCGGACTCGCCGAAACCTCGACGTCTATCACGGTCGTTCCGGGTGAGAAAACGTCGATACGGAGAAAATAATCCTCGTTATAGACGTCGTCCGTATAATAATCTTTATCCCCGTCCGTCATGCGTTCGCCCGTTACCTGGGCCGCTTCGGAATTAAGCGACCTGGCTCGCCAGTAATACCCGTTCCCGCTCCAGTCTACCGTTATTCCGCCGTTTATAAAAATCCTTACGTTCGCGAAGCTCAGCCGGGTGCAGATATTCGGGTCGTAATACGAGGCGACGTCTTTTGCCGACGATTTATTTAAAATAGTTCCCATGACGTTTACGCCCGTGTTCTCGTCCAGGAGCTCAAACGAAGAAACCCCGCCCGCGGCGTAATCCAAAACCGGCGAACCGGCCGCCGGTAACGCCGCGAGCTGCGAAAACAAAACGCCAAGAAGAATAAACAGAGATAGAAACCTCCTGATTTTTTTCGCTTTTCTATTTGTTCTTATATCCGGCATAATCATAAAATTTATAAAACCCCTGTAATTTTCAACTCAACTTATCGTTTCTGAACAGTTTCTGAATCAGACCCCGGGCATATTAGAGATTTTCGGGATTCTGAACCTGATTTCCCGCGACCTCGCAAACTCGACCTCCGGCCCTTCGCGCCCTTCCCTGACAATAGGCTTCGAAGAGATATAAACGTTCCCGCCCATGTAAAATATTCTTCCGGGCGCGTTTATATTTACGCCTGAATCCTCCCTGTCTTTCGCGAGAACTCCGCTTATCGGGTCAAAATATTCGTATCTGTATATTATATTCAGCGAATCGCCCCCGGGATAATTTCCGGATAGGACGATTTTTTCCCTCTCCGCGTCGTACTCTATAAATTTATTCAGATTTTTTTCGCTGTATCTGGGCTTTATAGGCGCGGATACTCTCGATGCGTAGCCCGTCTCCGAATCGAAAACGTCGTCCGCTTTTCTTATCGCTATATAATACTGCTTTCTCTGGGTTTTAGCGGCCCTTGCCGGTATGATTTTCGATATGTCTATTCCCCCGCCGTAGATGGGGAACCATTTTTCCCTTCTTAGCGCGGCGATTTTTTTATTTTGCCTTCCCGCTCTTCCCAGCGAATCCAGAACGTCGTCCGAAACGGCTTTAAGAGCGTACATATATTCGCCGTCGTTCGCGACAGATATATTTTTAGCCAAATCGGACTTTCCTATGCCCGAGTTTATGCCGTTTATAACGCCGTCGTTGTCGTATATTTCCATATAGTCCTCGAGAGCGTAACGCGCGAGAAGAGAATTAGGGTTCAGGATTCTTATTTTTTCGGCGTAATAATCCACCGCGACATAAAATCCGGCTTCGTCCGCCGAGACGGCCGAGGCAAAAAGAACTGAAAAGACAAGAACCAGCGCGAATATTATTATTTTTATTATTTTATATTTTACAGATTTATCCGTACATAACATGGCGGCTTTCTCCCCAATTATTCTTCCAATAATATATTATCATATTATTCTATCATGAAATTGTTAAAATTCTTCGGTTTAATTTAATATTATTTAAAAAAAATTAAATAATTTAATACAAAATTAATATAAAAGTTTGATTATAATATATATAATAACTAAAAATTTTGAAGATTCGGGGATATTAGCGAATATGAATTTGATTGGCGGAGAAAAATTAATATATATAGCGGACGACGAACCTAACATAAAGGAACTGATTAAAAGCTTTCTGGTGAAAGAAAACTATAACGTTCTGGCTTTTGACAGCGGAGACGAATTATATAAGGCTTTTCTGAAAAAGCCTCCGGATTTGGTAATTCTGGATATTATGATGCCCGGAACCGACGGGCTTTCGGTGTGCTCCGACATACGCCGGACAAGCGACGTTCCCATTATAATCCTTACGGCGAGGGACAGCGACGCCGATTACGTCGCGGGGATTACTTTGGGGAGCGACGATTATTTTACCAAGCCGGTTTCGCCGATGCAGCTCGTCATGAGGGTCAAGGCGATTTTCAGAAGGATAGAAATGGACAAGAAAGCTCCGTCCGGTCAGTTTTTAAAATACTCCGGCGTCGAAGTTAATTTAGCCGGAAAAACGGTTAAGTCAATTAATAAACCTGAAAATTCAGAATCTGACATTCAGCTTACTCCGAACGAATTCAATCTTTTGGTTTATTTAATGGAAAACCAGAACCGCGCCGTTTCGAGAGACGAGCTTCTGGATAAAATCTGGGGATTCGCTCCGGGAACGGACGCCGAAACGAGAGTCGCCGACGATACCGTCAAGCGTCTGCGCAAGAAACTTGCGGGAACGAACCTTATAATCGACACGGTCTGGGGTTTCGGTTTCAGGCTTAAAGAAAAGCGGTAATAAATCAAGAGGTTTAACGATATTTTTTATGAATCTTAAAACAGGAAGAAAACCGTTCGGAATCGCTTTCAGGATGCTGCTTCTTATGGTCGTTTTCATCTCGCTTATTTTTTCTGCGATATTTATCAGTTTTAATTTTTTTATAGGCGATTATGTTGAACGGGACATGACGAATCAGCTTGAAAACGCCGTCAACGATATAATACAGAACAGGGAATCTATTCTCGCGGAAGTGCCTTACAGACAGATAAGGGGCACCGTGTTAGTCAATCCGAGAGACCTTTATGTCGCCGTGGTGAAATATTTAAGAAATAAAAACGAACATTCGGAAGTAAATACCGTTATTTATTCGCCGGCCGATTATACGAGATATTTCCCCGATTCGGAAGACGGTATAATTCAGAGTATAAATAATTTAAACGAGATTGACGAGCTGATTAATATTATCAGCGAAAATATCTGGACGGAGGAGAATATTATATACAGAACCCCCGCCCTTCCGGGCGATTATTACTTTACGTCAGTCGATTTAAGCTCGCTTTACTATCTTAACGGGTTTTACGCCCTGTTTTACGTAAACTCGGGCAAATACGACGATTTTACGTCGGATATATATTTTATGCTGCTTATTATTCTGCTCGTCGCAATGATTTTTACTATCCTATACGTTACGTTTATTTCCCGGAGCATATCGAAGCCGCTCCGGAAATTATGCAGCTTTGCCGACGAGATAGGGCGCGGCAATTTCAGCCGGAGCGAATACTCGTTCAAAGACCGTGAGCTTATAGATTTGAACGAACGAATGAATCAGACCGCGGCTAAGTTGGAAAAGAACGACGAAGACCGTAAAATATTTTTCCAGAACGTTTCCCACGAGCTGAAAACCCCGCTCATGTCCGTCCGGGGATATGCCGAGGGAATCAAATACAAGATTTTCGAGGACGGAAAAGAATTAGATTCGGCCGTAAATATAATAATATCCGAATCGGAAAGACTGGACAATCTGGTTTCCGACCTGCTTTACGTATCGAAAATAGATTCGTCCGATTTTATTTCC
>WRMA01000063.1 GCA_009777355.1 Oscillospiraceae bacterium
CCCTCTTTTTTAAAGAGGGTGGCAGTCGCGTAAGCGGCTGACGGGTGTTTTTGAAATTTGATGTTGCATACGGGGAGACTGAAACACCCGCCGTCTGCGGACGGCACCCTCTTTACGAAAGAGGGCAAAGTTCAGGAAACGTATCAAGCGCATAACTCGTGATAAACGAATAAACAATAATTAAATCCCCCGGCGTAAAACCGGGGGGTTGATTTATTTCAAAAATATATAAGCCGTTCGCAAGCGTTTTTTCGCAGTATTTACCAGCAGCAGCGTCTCCTTCGTCTGCATCCGCAGCCGCCGAACCAGCCTCCTCTGAATATACCGCATATACCGCAGCGTCTTCTCCGTCTGCATCCGCAGCCGCAGTCTCCCCCGCAGCCTTCATTGCAGCCGCATCCGCAGCCCTCGTCTATAAAATCTCTGTCGTCGCAACACATAATAACATATACCTCGCATTTAAATTTAAACTGTTTGTTTATTTTTATTTATACGTCTACAGTTATATTATATGAGAAACCAATATTTCATGTTAAAAACGAAAAAAATAAAAAGATGATACAAAATGTTATAGAATGTTATATTGATTTATGGTATAATATTAGCGTGAGGTTTTGACGATTGACCGAAACCCCCGCAGAACCGGGAAATTTAATAGACGAACCGAGGATTTATATCAATCCCCGGTTTTTTTGTTAATATTTCCGTAATATTTATATCAATTCGCAAAAACTGTAGGGCGCGGCGACCCGACGCGCCGTTGGCGAAAACCCTGAACCGACGCGCCGGGGGCTTTGGCAATAAATCCAACATCGGCGTAAATCCGCGGCGCGTCGGGTCGCCGCGCCCTACAATTTTTATATTTTTTTTATATTTATTTTTTTAAAGGAGGCAGGAAAATTCATGAACTACATCACCCAACTAAACGGTTTCTTCGCGTATCTCGACAGGGAGCGTTCCCTCCGGAGTTTATACTATTTTCGAGTTCGATAAATACGGTCGGACTGCCCCGCACTATGCCTCACACGATGCCCCACACAGCGCCTCACACGATGCCCCACAAAACGATTCCCCTACATTATATTATAATAAACAAAAACAATATAAACAAAACAAACAGAATAATAATTATAATTCGCGGGATAATTTCAGAAAGTCGAACAAAACTTTCAGCGAATTAATTGAAGAAAGGAACGGTATTTTATGAATTTGAAAGAAACGCTCCGAACGCTTCGTACATCGTGTATATATCAAGCTTCGACGCGATTTCGAACGGAGCGTGCATAGATAATATCCCCACGCCTAAATCCACGACGTTTATATTTAAATTAGCGATATACGCCGCGACCGTTCCTCCCCCGCCCTGGTCTACTTTACCCAGTTCGGCAGTCTGCCATAATATATTATTCGCGTCGAATATCCTTCTGATACAGTTCACATATTCGGCGCTCGCGTCGGACGAGCCCGCCTTCCCTCTCGCTCCCGTGTATTTCGTCAGAACTACGCCGCCGTTTAGAAACGCCGCGTTCTTCGCTTCGTATACGTCCGGATAATTCGGGTCGAAGCCCGCGTTTACGTCGGCCGACAAGCATTTGGAGTTCATAAAAGTCTTGATTCTGCAAACGTTCTGCGAACCGGCCAAATCCTCGAGGAAATGCCTGAATATATCCGACTGCATGGAAGTATTCCCTTCGCTGCCGATTTCTTCTTTGTCTGCTAAAATAATAACCGCCGTTTTATCTAAATCCCCGCAGTCCGTCAAAGACAATACGGACGGATAGGCGCACACTCTGTCGTCCTGACCGTACGAGCCTATGAGACTTCTGTCAAAGCCCACGTCTTTCGCTTTCGCCGCGGGAACGAGAGACAGTTCGGCCGACATGAAATCGCTCTCCGTAACGCCGTATTTTTCGTTTAATATATTTAATATATTTAACTTAACCTTTTCAGAAATCTTATTATTTTCAGTTTCGCTATCGCTATCCAGTCTGAACTGACGGCTTCCTATGAGTATATTCAAACCCTCTCCGGTAAAGGCTTCGGACAGTTTTTTTTCGTACTGGTCTTTGGCGAGATGCGGCAGCAAATCGGTTATGCAGAAGACGGGGTCGTTTTCGTCCTCCCCGATTTTTATATTGATAATCTCCCCGTCCGATTTTATTATAACCCCGTGGAGGGAGAGGGGGATTGCGGTCCACTGATATTTTTTAATCCCGCCGTAATAATGCGTCTTGAAAAACGCGAAGCCGTTGTCTTCGTAAAGCGGCCTCTGCTTTAAATCGATTCGGGGCGAATCGATATGCGACGCGATTATATTTACGCCGTGTTCTACTGTTTTTACTCCGAATTTCGCCGCGATTATATATTTTTTCCCGTGATTTATATAAATTGCGTCTCCGGGATTATATTTCTCCCCGAATTTATACGGCTTAAATCCCCGTTTTTCGAGAATTTTTACCGTTTCTGTTACGGCTTCCCTCTCCGTTTTCGCTTCGTCGAGATATTTTTTGTACCCCTCGCAGAAATCATAGGCCTTTTTGATTTTCGCGTTATCAAAAACTTCGTAACCCTGTTTTGGTTTATAAAACAATTTTTCTTTTAATATTTCGCCTTTTGATTTTTCAGACATATAATTATTATTTCCTCTCTGATATTTTTTGATTTGTTTAAATTTGTTAATTAAAATATAATTTTTTATATGTTTCCGTATTTTTTTTCACCCGCTGGACATAGTTTCTCGTTTCTTCGATTGGAATATACACGATTTCGTTGTCTTTTATATATTCGGGATTGTTAAGCCAGTTATTCTTCACTCTGTTGAGCCCCGCGTTATACGCGGCGAACGCTATGTCCCAGTTCTCAAATTCCCTGTACAGATAACTCAGGAAAAACACCCCGTATTTTATATTCGTCTCCGGGTCGTATAATAACCCCTGCGAGAGATTCTCCCTGATTTGATATTTGGTGAGCCAGTCGAAAGTGTCCGGCGTGATTTGCATTAGTCCGACCGCGCCCTTAGGCGAGACCGCGGCGCTGTCGAAGCCGCTTTCGGCTTTTATAACGCCGTATATAATCTCTTCGGGCACGCCGTACTGCCTTGAATATTTTCCGACCGGCTCCTCGAATCTTATCGGGTGGCTTCTTTTTTCGAGGCTTATAATAATCCTGTCGCATACATAGCCCAGGCTTACGGATATAATAATAATCGTTATGATTGCGATTGTATTTTTCAAACCTTTACCCATGATTTATTTTTCCCGTTTTTTTTATTCTGTATTTTTTTCAAATATATTATTATATATTCCCGAAACCTGTATATAAATATCCGCGTAATCAGAATTATTATATATTACATAATCGGAGTTCGCAATAAAAAATTCGTCCGTTTTCTGGTTTTTTATTCTGGTTTCCGCCTGCGTTTCGGTTATGCCGTCGCGTTTTACTATTCTCTCGATTCGCTTTTGCGAATCTGAAATCACGGAGATTATAACGTCGCAGCTTTTATCGAATCCGCTCTCGAAAAGCAGGGGGGCGTCGATTATAACGGCTTTTCTGTTCGCGTTTTTCATGTCAAGTATAATGCGTTTACAGTCGTTCAATATATGCCTGTGGGTTATAAAATTTAATTTATCGAGATTTTCTCTTGAAGAGAACGCAATTTCCGCAAGTTTTTTTCTGTTTAAATTCCCGTATTTATCGAGTATTCCTCCCGAGAAACTCATTACCAGTTCGCCGAGACATTCCCCGCCCTTTCTCGTGACGTCCCTCGAGATTTTATCGGTATCGACCGAATCTATGCCGAAGCCCAAAAACGCTTTGCATACTTCTCCCTTGCCCGCGCCGCTTCCTCCCGTAAGACCTATTATTTTCAATTTTCATTCAAACTCCCTGTTATGATTTCCCCGTATCACGCTGTTTCCGTCTCCGGACGTAAAACCGTTGTGATTCCCCTGAATTATATTGTTTTTTCCGTATATCCTGTTTGAATTGCCCCTTATCGTATTATCGTTCCCGTATATAATATTATGATGTCCGACGATATCATTGCCGTCTCCGGAAATACTATTGTGATTGCCTATTACCGTTTTGTTTTCGGCATTTACCGTACTGTGGTCGCTTACTATCGTTCGGTTCTCATCGCTCCCGTTTATCTCGTTTATATTTGAATCCGGAGCGAGAATTTCCGTTTCTATTTTTACCGCGGCGTAAAATATCAGCGGGTTCAGCAGACACCAGGCTATCGCGCACGCCGTAAAAATCTTCGACGCGTTATAGATTCCCGCGCCGTAACTTCTTCTTATCATACCCCGCATACTTTTCCTCCCGACGCTTTCATAAGCCTGTTATATACCGCCTCGCCGATTTCTTTTCTTGAAGGCTCGATTGAATATATAATATCGACGCCGATATTATTAAACTTATTTAACGCGCCGAACAAATTTTTCGCCTGCTCGTTTAAATTATCCCGCGGTCCGAGCGATATTACCGCTATATTTTCACTTTTATCAAAATATTCCGACAGTTCGTCGAAGCATAGAAATCCGATTTTTTTATTTTTGTTATTTATATTTTCTCTTTTAATAAAATCTATAATTCTATGATTTTCCCCGGATAAAATACGGAGCGGAGCGTCGGGGGAATAATGCCTATATTTTATCCCCGGACAGACCGGGGGATTATTTTTATTATTATTTTCAGATAAATTATTTTCGGAAATATTAAATTCCGACAGCATTTCCCGGGTAATAAACCCGCTTCTTAAAATATTTATGCCGTTATCGGGATTATCGGGATTAAACGAAATAACGGTCGATTCGAGACCGATTTCAGAGCTTTCCCCGCATATTATCATATCGGCCCTGCCGTTTAAATCGCTTATTATATGCTCCGCGCTCGTCGGACTCGGTTTGCCGGACAAATTCGCCGACGGAGCGGCGATTGGCGTCCCCGCGAGCTCTATTAGTTTTCTTGCGGTTTTATTCCGGGGAACTCTTACCGCAACAGTATCAAGATTTGGAGAGGCGTAATTTAACAGCCCGTTTTTTTTCTTCAGGACGAGAGTCAGGGGAGCGGGCATAAATTTATTTATGATTTTTCCGGCGGTTTCATTTACTTCGGCGTATTTATATATATCCCCGGCGTTACTGAAATGAACGATAAGGGGATTATCCGAAGGTCTGCCCTTCGCCTTATATATTTTTCCGACGGCGTTTCTATTAAGCGCGTCCGCTCCCAATCCGTAGACCGTTTCAGTAGGAAAAACGACGAGCCCTCCGTTTTTTATAATCCCGGCGGCTTCCCGAAGTTTCCCCAGTTCTTCCGGGTTATTTATATTTTTTTCGTCTATTTTTATTATTTTTGTTTTGAGCATAGGGTTTCTAAACGCTCCCGCTGTTCAGCTTTTCGGCGGTGTCCGCGGTTATCAGCGCGTCGATTATATTGTCGAGATTCCCGTCGAGGACGTTCGGCAGATTATACAGCGTCAGACCTATCCTGTGGTCGGTCACTCTCCCCTGGGGGTAATTATACGTTCTTATTCTCTCGCTCCTGTCGCCCGTGCCGACCTGGCTTTTTCTTTCGGACGCGATTGCGTTCGCCTGTTTCGCCGTCTCCGCCTCGTATAATTTAGTCCTGAGCAGTCTCATCGCCTTATCCCTGTTTTTTATCTGACTTCTCTCGTCCTGACATTCTATGACGATTCCCGACGGTTTGTGAATGAGCCGAACCGCCGAGTCCGTTTTGTTTACGTGCTGTCCTCCCGCTCCGCCCGACCTGTGGGTTTCGATTTCTATATCGGAATTGTTTATTTCGACCTCGACTTCTTCGGCTTCGGGAAGCACCGCGACGGTTACGGTCGAAGTATGCACCCGTCCGGACGATTCCGTGTCGGGCACTCTCTGCACCCTGTGGACTCCGCTCTCGAACTTATATCTCGAATACGCTCCGTCGCCGCCGATTTCGAAGGCGACTTCTTTATATCCCCCGAGTTCCGTCGGGTTCTCCGATATGATTCCGCATTTATAGCCGACTTTTTCGGCGTACATAGTATACATTCTGTAGAGGGAATGAGCGAAGAGGGCGGCTTCCTCGCCTCCCGCTCCGCCTCTTATCTCTATAATGACGCTCTTGTCGTCGTTCGGGTCTCTGGGTAAGAGCAGGACTTTCAACTCTTCCAGCAGCCTTTCTTTATCGGACCTGCGCATCTCAAACTCTTCCTCGGCCATTTCTTTAAGGCCCGGTTCAAGGGATTCCGACAGCATTTCCCTCAACTCTTCCATGCCTTTGTCCGCCGATTTATATTCCCTGAATTTCGTTATGACAGGCTCCAACAATTTTCTCTCTTTCATGAGCTTTTTCATGAGTTCCTGATTTGTCATCACTTCCGTCAGGGTAAGTTTTTCGTCTATGTCCTCGTATTTTTTTTCGGCCTCGATTAATTTTTCAAGCATTTTTTCACCTCGCCAGCTCCGGCGTAAGATTTATTATATCTTCGATAATCTGCGCTATTTCGACGGGAGAGACTTTATTCGCCGTTATCATATGCTTCCCGGACGCGTCTTCCCTGAAATAAGTGTATCCGTTTTCGTCTATCGTTATATTGCCTTTCTTCGATTCTTTAAACAGTCCGTGGGTTCCCCTCACCGCGTAGTAAACCGTCACCAAATCCCAGCTGTTCCTGCCGCCCGTTTCGGCGCAGTAGAGCTGATAGGCTTTCGCCACGGGATTTTTTTTCATGTCTCCCATAGATATGAGCCGTCCTCCCGTTATTATGGGATACCCCATCTCATACGGGCAGAAAACGAGCTCGCCCTTATAATTCGCGACGACGTACCTCGCCGATTCTATATCGACGTTTATATTAAATTCGGAGAAGAAATCCGGTTGTCCGGACCTGAAATTCCCCGCCATGCAGACAAGCTTCTTGACTTTTTTCTCTATGAGCTCAAGCCCGGTAAGGGCGCTGTACCCGTCGGGTTCGGACTGCATGAGATTCTTTATATTATTCAGCATACCTATAGTTATCAGGACGACCGATTCGTCCTCGGCTTTCTCGAGGGCTTCCCTGTAGACCGCGATAACGTCGGGAATAAGCGTATGCTTAAAAGAATGTTCGAAGTTTTCGGCGATATATCTGTTATATTTTAAATACCCCTCGTCGTTTTTTCCCGGTCCTTCGGACGATTTGAGCGTTCCGACGGGTATTCCGGGTCTTCCGTAGTACCAGTTGACGGCGTCTATGCAGCACGCCCCCTCCGGGTGAACCGTGCAGTTGCCGATTGCGAGAATCTTCGCCTCGCCGAAATCGCATAGTTTATTCAGCACCGCGAGGGCACCCGTATCGTCGCAGTCGGGTCCTATGTCCGTATCGAGAATCACGTTTTTCAATCTGTCCATAAATTATTATCTCCTCCGTAATTTTTATATTTTTTATTTATATTTTATTTATTCCCCGAAAAAATTCATATTATTTTCAAGAAGTTCCGCCGTTATTTTATATATGTCGCGGGCGCGCATTAAAATACATTCGGCGTCTCCGAATACGCCTTTTACGATAAAATTCTCTTTTTGCATATACGGTATTATTTTATCGTAATTATCAGAAACGTCAACGCCTCTTTTATTATGATGACGCCTCATAGGTCTGTCGAAAATTTCGCCGTCCGGCATGATTATTTTTAACGGCTGCCGGCTTTCGGTAAGCCTGTCGGGAATATTAAGCCATTCCTCGACTCCGTGGAGATAAGTATTTCTTTTCGCGCTGCAGCCGAGAAAAATTATTTTAAAATCCATGTCAAAAAGTTTTCCCCAGCATCCCTCTCTTCCGCACGGGGTATCGATTAAATGCTCGTCTCTGACAAAATACTCCGAGTCTTTGCCCGTAACAGCAATCGAATGAGTCGGGTGGAGAGACCTTATAACGCCTTCTCTCTTCCTGAAAATTTCCGTCAGTATACCGACGCATGACGGTTCGTTTACCGGGTCGAAAATATTATATTCGGCGTTTATTTTCTCCCACGAATGAGACGGCAGGGCGATATTCCCGTTTTCTGACAGATATTTGCAGAACACGTCGAGAACGGTATCCGCTCCGCCGGTAACCTCTCCTATGCTTTTCATCGACGAGTGAATTAAGACGTTATCGTCCGGCTTTATTCCGAGACCTGTAAAATCTTTCGTCAGACTGTCGAAATCATGCGTTTTTTTACCCATAAGATTATTATTGCTCCTTGTTTGTTATTAAAGGGAAATGAGACCACCCCGTCACGCCGCTTACGCGCCGCGCCACCCCTCCACAGAGGGGAATTTGCGGCAATTACGGAGTTTTTATTAATTCCCCTCCGTGGAGGGGTGGCAACACGAAGTGTTGACGGGGTGGTCTTTCCCGCCCCTACGAATCGACCGACCCCGCCGCCTCCGGTTCGCCGTCTTCCCCGTTACTGCCGCTTTCGCCGTTATTATCCCCGTCAAAAAGACCGGGGATATCATTATAGTCATACCCGTCCGAAGTAACGGAGTCTATTCCCGGAATCCCGTTCGCGATGATATTCGCCGGGTCTACAAAAACGTTCCCGACCGACATTCCGAAGAATAAATGACCTCCGGAGAATAAATTAGTGATAATCCCCGACCTGCCGCTTAAACCGATTTGCTGGCCTTTTAAAACTCCGTCGCCCGCCTTTACGTCTATTTTACCCAGATGTCCGTACCACGTCTTTATCCCCGCGCCGTGGTCTATGACGACCAGATTGCCGTCGTACGGCACTTCTCCGGCGAAAATAACCCTGCCTCCGTTAGACGCTTTCACCGGCTGGTCGACGGGGATTTCTATATTTACGCCGTTGTTTATCTGGGGATGCCCCGTATTTACGGTAACCCTCCAGCCGTATTCCAGAAGGAGCCTTCCCTCCGCCGGCATAACGAATTTATCCGTCCACTGGTTCTGCCCGGGTTCGGACGCGACCGCCGTGATATCGTTGTATCTCGATTTTCTCGTATCGAGGGCGGAAGCCGACAAATGGGTCTCTATAAAAGAATCCTGCGCCCCCATGTTCCATGTTTTCTGTTCTTTGCCGTTTATTTGCAGATAATAATCAATCGGTTCGTTTACGCTGCTCGTCAAAGTCAGATTAAACGTTCTCCCCGCGAAATCCTCGCCGAGTCCTATGGGGATTAGGGCTATTTTATTCGTTCCCACGGAATAAAACGACGTTTCGTAGCCTATATCAGTAGTAAGGGTAAGGTTCTCGTCGCCGCTTATGTTATAGGCCGTAACCGCGGCTATATCCCCCGCGGACGCTTCTGCGTGGGATATTTCGAATTTTGCGGGAACGAAATATTTAATATCCAGAAGATATTTAGCGTTGCCGTAAAAATCGTTCTCTTCTTTTCTCTGCCATTCGGCGGTAATAGTATATTTTAAATCCCTCATCTCGTCTCTGTAGAAATTCTCGTTGAAATTGCTTAATATACCGTTGAACACTATTTCTTTGCCGTCGGTCACTTCTATTAAAATAATATCGGGAACGGCGGCGAATCTTATATCGAACGGACGGTTCTGAAAAGCCCTCGCGCTATTAGATTCGGAAATTGTAATATTAGCGATAGTCGAGGGATAAAACTCCCCGTCGGCTTTTTTAAGCATCCATTCGCCCTCGCTCGGGAAAATCTCTGCGGACTCTTCGCCGTAGAACACGGCCGCCGCGGGAATCCTGTTAAAGGCGTAGAGAGTGTCCGAGAGCTCCGTCCTGAGTATCCTCTCCGCGTCCGCCTCTCTCATGTGGAAAAGCTCTCCGTCCGAAGTCTTTATAACGCAGTCGTTCGGGTTAAGGGAGAGATACAGGCCGTAGGCATACTGCCTTTCGCCTTTGTAAAACTTAACTATGAGAGGCTGTTCGTATATAAGCTCGCGGCTCGCGTTGATAGGGTTCGCGTTTTCGATAGTCCTTATATAATTTCTTATATCGGCGTTATTAGTGTATTCGGCCAGGAGCGGACCTTCGACGCTCGCGAGTATCTCGATTTTCGTTATATTTTCGACCGTGAATTTATCCGAAGAAATAATATATATATTATATACCGCGAGATATGCCGGTACGAACAATGCCAGAAACAAAAAAATACGTAAAATTTTCTTACCGCCGCTCATTTTTATTCCTTTCCTTTTTTTATTTTTTTTATTAAAATCATCTATATTTTTTTCTTTACTTCTCTATTATATAAAATATTACGTAAATAATCAATACTTTTTTAAATATTTTTTTATAATTTGCCCGATAAAAATCAAAGCCGGGAAAATCCCGGCTTCGGCAATATACATTTTATTCAGTTTCTCTCGACGATTTTTACGTTTGCCGGCATAATCCCCGCCTGTTCGTACGCTATTTCTTTTATTTGGGCCGCTTCGTTCGGCATTAGTCCGTCGGTCTTGACTATAATGCTCGCGTTTTCGCCGCTTACCACGGCCACGCACTCCGTAAACCCTTTAGCCTTTACAAGAATTTCTATGTTCGCCTCTTTTTCTATTTCGCCCGCTATGCTCTCTATGTCCCTCATCGCCCTGTCCCTTATATCGGGCATAGACTCCGCGCTGTTTATTATATGATTCAGCAGCTCTATAGATTCGTCCCTCGCGCGCCTTCTGCTTACGGCGGCGACCGCAAAATAATTTTCGTCGATATCCTCCGATTCTATGTTATTATTCTGCCAAGACGCGCTTTCCATTCCCGACTCGCCCGTACCCGAGCCCATGTCCTCGCCCTCAAAATCAAAATATAGATTGTCCACGAGGGCGGCCTGCCCGAACACTTTCGATTCGTCGCCGTAATAATCGTAATACCCGTCTCCGTCCATTATATAGCCGCTGTTCTGAGGCGTGAAATCTCCCGGATTATCGAACTGGAGCGTTAAATTCAAGTACACCGCTATGCCTATAAGTAAAATCCCCGAAATTATTATTATATTTTTTTTCCCGATAGACGCCATTATTTTTTTCATGTTTGGTTTTCTCCTTTTTATACAATTATACAAAATTAAAGTTTCCATATATTTAATCCGCGCTGACTACATAGACTTTATCTGCCGGAAGATTAAGCGCGGCCGAAACGAGATTTATGATTTTAAGCCGTATATCCTCGCCGCTTATTCCCCTGCATACCACCGCCACCCCCTTTATCTTAGGCTTGATTTCTTTGACTAACACCGGAGATTTCGCTTTTTTTTCGTCCTCGTATAAAATCAACTCCCTTTGGACGTCTCTCTGGCTCGTCTCGCCGTTTTTCGAAACGCTTTCCTTTATGCTCTGTTTCGTCGCGTAGATATATTCGCTCGAGGATTCGAGGGTTATCATAACGAACGGTTCCGAAACTCCGTCTATTCTCCCCAGCAGTTCCCGCAGTTTGCGTTCGTGTTCGGCCGCGTAGGCCGACGTATCGGTCCTTGACAAATCGCTTCTTATTCCCGTATTCCCGGACTTTTCCCCGCCGTTTCCTCCGCCGGGGACAAAAAAGCTGATGATTATCAGGAGACCTCCCGCGAAAAGTCCGAGAGCTATAAGCAGATTCTTATTGTTTTTTTTACTGACCATTTGTTTTAACCCCGTAAATTTATATTCAGAACCGTTTCGCAGTCAAAAAGCCGGTTCAAATATAATTTCAACTCTTCCGTATAGTTAACGCCGCCCGGTATTTCCGGCTCGCGCATAACTATCTCGATTTTGTCAATTTCGATTTCTATAGAATAATAATCTTTATTTTCCGTATATTCTATGTATATGCGAATCTCATCGGGTTTTATTCCCGTTTTCTCATAAACTATATCGGATATTCTCATCTTTATTAATTCGATAGTCTTAGCTTCCGTCAATTCGTTTATAATATTTATATTATTAATTTCATCCTGATAATATGCGTCCGCGTTAAAATCAGGCGCGAAAAGTTCCGGAGTTTCCCTGAACATTTCTCTCATCGGCATTATCATAACGGCGAGGGCGATTACCGCGCACGCGAATTTAACGTATCTTTTCATGCCGTCGGAAGCTTCCCGCGATATTGTAAAAAAACTTGCGATACCGCCCGCCGCCGCCGTAATCACGAGTGTAAACGCCCATTGCTTTACAGCTTCAAGCATATATTTTTTTCTCCCGTAATATAAAATTTTTGCGTTCCCGCGAGTTACGCAGTTAGTTTAAATTTGCGCCAATGCCCTCTTTTTTAAAGAGGGTGGCAGTCGCGTAAGCGGCTGACGGGTGTTTTTGAAATCTGATGTTGTGTACGGGGAGACGAAAACACCCGCCGTCTGCGGACGGCACCCTCTTTACGCAAGA
>WRMA01000064.1 GCA_009777355.1 Oscillospiraceae bacterium
ATAGCTGACGGAAGCGCGATGGGAGATAGTTTATACAAAGTATTGGTTTATGAAGGCGGAGAACTCAAAGACAGTATAAAAGCATACGGCGGTGCGGGTTTCGACGGACATTTGGTTAGAGTTACGACGACCGAAAAAGATTTCTTGGGAGATGTACGCAGCCAGGTAGTCAGTATAGATAACGTCGCATCACGAATTGCTAAAACAGAAAGTCAGGTCGTTAACACTGGTCTTGACGAAGTTCTGACAATGACCAGAGGAAGAGTCGTCAGCCTGGAAAATGAAACCTCGATAGTTGTCGAAACAGACAAATATTTCACGTTAGACGGAATTAAACAGTATAGAAAAGTCAACTTATCAGGAACAAAGATTGGCGATAACTATGATTGGAATGTGCACGGCTTCAACGGCGCGGCTGTTTCGGGAATGAATTTATACGCTGTAGTATATTCTGAAACGTCGACAGGCAAAGTCATAAGCGTGACGTTAGCATTAGACACAGGTGCTATAGAAATAGAAGTGGAGTCAATAACAAAGGAAACAGAAACCACATTAGAAATCACTTTTGACGACGATGCATTTGTATTAGCATCTGAAGACATTAAGTTTAGCGGCGCGGGAAGCGCGACAGTTGTTTCTGTTGCGAACGATGGCGATGGCGTATGGACCGTGACTATAAATGTTACAACGGCGGGGGCTGTGACTGTATCGATTGCAAAACCTGGTTTTGTATTCGAGCAGTGGACTGAAAATATAGTTCTTACGATGGTCTAACTCTAAACGCAAAATCACGCAAACACACAAAAAAATCGGGGCGGACCGTCATGGTCCGCCCCTTTTGCGCTAGGTGTGGGGTGGCGTTGGGGGAAAAATTTTATTGTTGACTTTTGCAGATATATGTGGTATAATAGACCTCGGATAGCGAAAGGGTGGGAGGCTCGTCTCCGAAAGGAGGTGGGGCTAATGTCTAAATACAGGCTTTTCAGAATACTGTTGTTTATATTTTTTGTATTACTGTTTTGCCATGTTTTAACGATAACAGTAAAGTAAATTAGCCGCCAACCTTCCCAAGTTACGGCTAATCTACTTTTTAATCTAAATCACTATTAATCGAGCCGACTCACCCTAACTGCTGTCCGGTATGAATCCCTCAATATCATTATACCCCAAAAATAAATAAAAGTCAAGATAATTTTGAAAAAATCGCTCAAACACAAAAAAAATCAGGGCGGACCATCATGGTCCGCCCCTTTTGCGTTGGTGTGTGTGGGGTGGCGTTGGGGAAAAAATTTTGCGCCGAGTGTTGACAAAATCTATAACTTGGTGTATAATAAAAAATGTACATAGGGCGGTAAATCATGGCAAGCTCTGAAAGGGGTGAAGTGATGATTGAAACTGTTGCATCTGTTATCTCGACGATTGTCTCTGCGATTTCTATCTATATTTTTTTGAGAAATAGAAAAAACAGACCGCCCGAATAAAGGTGTAGGTTTGGTCTGTTTTCTCGGAATAAATTTTATTATCGAGCGCAGCCATGTACCGCCTGTGCGTACGGCTTCGGAGGGTGCTGCCAGGCACTCTCTCTTGCTTTTGTAGTCACATTATAACACATAAAAAAAATCCTGTCAAGATAATTTTGAAAAAAACACAAAAAAAAAAATCAGGGCGAACCGTCATGGTCCGCCCCCTTTTTTAACAAAACAAAACCGCTAGTCCGAAACATACGGTATAAGCGCGATATGCCTCGACCTCTTTATTGCGGTAGTGAGAAATCTCTGATGCTTCGCGCAGTTGCCGGTTATACGGCGAGGCAGAATCTTCGAACGTTCCGACAAGAACTTCCTCAGTCTCGCAACGTCTTTGTAATCTATATTATCGAGTTTTTCTACGCAGAAAGCGCACACTTTTCTCTTTTTGCGCATACGCATACCGCCCGGTCTCTGCTCTCTGTTGTCTCTGTTTTCTCTGTGTTCCCTGTGCTCTCTGTCCATTTCTACGGCGTTCCTCCTTAAATATTTTATGACTCATCAGTTATTTTAGTTATTAGTTATTAGTTATTAACTATTAGTTATTTTAAAACGGCAGGTCGTCGTCCGAACTGATTTCCTCGAACTTGGGCGACGATTCATAGCTTGTCGAATACGCGGCGGGCGCGGTCGGTCCGGGGTCTCCCGAGGAAGAATTAAACCCGTCCGATACGCTCTTGCGCTCGACGAAAGACACTTCGTCCGCTATGACTTCGACGGTCGTGCGCTTGTTGCCGTCCCTATCCTGCCAGTTTCTGGACTGAATCGCCCCGCAGACAAGTATCGGCTTGCCTTTGGAAAAATACTTGACGACGAATTCAGCCTGCATTCTCCACGCGACTATGTCGATAAAATCGGTCTGCTGCTGCTGCTGATTTTCGCTCGGCTTTACATATCTGCGTCCGACGGCGATTCTGAACGAGCATACGTTGACGCCGCTCGGCGTAGTTTTAAGTTCCGGGTCGGCAACCATGTTGCCTATCAATATAACTTTATTAAAACTTGCCAATTTTTAAACCCCCAATTATTTTTTCAAAAAATTTTTTTAATCTTCTGTTCTCTTAAACTCTTCTACTCGTCTTTTTTTATAACAAGCGAACGCAGAACGCTGTCCGTAATGTTATAAATACGGTCGAGTTCGGTGAGAAACTGGGAATCCGCGGTGAAATTGATTAAAACGTAGTAACCCTCGTTCAAAAACTGTATGGGATACGCAAGCTTGCGGAGTCCCCATTCGTTTTTTTCAATCACGGTTCCGTTTGCCGCTATCAAGTCCGTAAATCTGTCGACGGTCGATTTTATATTCTCGTCGCCTATATTCGGATTAAGGATGAAAACGGTTTCGTATTCGGAAATCACTCTACTCATACTCTGTACACCTCCTTATGGACGTCAGACCCCTCTTTGTTAGTTAATAACTAAACTACCGATAGCTATTCGCTATTTGCTATTAGTTATCAGCTGATTATTTTTCGGGGTAAGGATGGGATTTAATTTGATTTTTGGACGCTTCTGTTATTATACAATAATAAACGCCGCGTGTCAATAGAAAATACGCGATTTTTGAAAAAAATAATAAAAAAACCCGGCGTTTTTGAAAAAAACCGGGCTTTTTAGTATGTTCACAGATAAAATAACTTACGCTTTAAGAAATTCGACGGCCAAATCGGCGGCCGAGGCCGCGTCCGCGGTGTATCCGTCCGCTCCGATAGAACTGCAGTAAGCGTCCGTGATGGGCGCTCCGCCTATCATGACTTTTACTTTGTCTCTTATGCCTTCGGTTACGAAAATATCGACTATGTCTTTCATTACGCCCATCGTCGTTGTGAGCAGGGCGGAGGCGCACACTATCGCGCAGCCCTCGTCTTTTACCGCGGCGAGGAACTGCTCCGGAGAAACGTCGACGCCGAGGTCGACTACTTCGATGCCTTTGCCTTCCATCATCATTTTTACGAGATTTTTGCCTATGTCGTGCAGGTCGCCTTTAACCGTTCCTATGCAGATTTTGCCGAGAGGCCGTACGTTTGCGTCCGCGAGATACGGTTTTAAAATATCCGTTCCGGCTTTCATCGCCCTTGCGGAAATCAAAACCTCGGGAACGTAAACCTCGTTGTTTTTGAACTTGTCGCCGATTATGCTCATACCCGGCAGAAGACCTTCCTCGAGAATCGCTTTCGCTCCTACTCCGTCCGCGAGAGCCTGCTCTATCAACGCCTTGACCTCTTTCGCTTTTCCTTCCTGCAATTTCGCGGATATGTCGTTTAAAATTGCTGACATGATAAATTTTCCTCCTGTAAATTTAAAATTTTTATATATATATTATTTATATAAATTTCCGGATAGCCTGCTTTTTTTGTCCGGCGGGATTTTCCCGCTGCATTCTTTGAATTTCTTCGGCGTTACCCCCGTCACTTTCTTGAACACTTTGTTGAAATAACTCTGGTCGTAAAACCCTACGCTCGCCGCTATGTCCGCAAGGTTTATCCTTTCGGTGAGCAGAAGGACCTTGCTTTTTTCTATACGCACGTGATTCAGATAATCGTTGAAATAATAGCGCATCTCTTCTTTGAAAATCTTCGAAAAATACGACGGCGACAAAAACACATACTCCGCGACTTCGCTTAAAGTGATTTTACGCATATAATTCGTCTTGACGTAGGAAACCGCTTTCGATATTAAATCGACGTGCTTCACGCTTGAAAAATCAAAAGTTTCTTTCGTGAATTTTCTCAATATATCCGTTAACGCCCAGCATACCTCTTCTATTGTCTTATAGTTGAAAAACTCGCTTAAAAATTTTATGTTTATGTCAAAAATCTTCGACTGGTCCGCTCCGCCGTCGAGCGCGGCCCTCGAAATCATGACCGACAGTTCCATCGCCCTGACTTTTATAACGTCGAGATTATTCGCCGACGAAAAAAATATATGTCCCAGAATCTCGTTCAAATATCTTCTCGAGTTTACCAAATCCCCGCTTATTATCGCGTAAGCCAAATGCTTCTCTTTGTCGTACGGATACGATATATAACTCTGGCTTTCTTTAATTAAAGCCGCCTTTACGCTCTGTATATAATCGCCGATTTGACGCTGCTGCTCGTATATCTCGCTGTTTTTGAGAGCGTTCCGGTACTGCTGATTCTGACTCTGACCCGGAGAGTTTATTTCGGACAGATATCTCGCGCACACGTAAAGCATATTCGCCGTATGCGTTATATAATCCGGCGCTATTACCGGCGCGTCTTTCACCGCCTCGAGAGTTTCGCCCAAAGTTAATTTCAGCTTCAGCGCCGAGATTAGTTCTTCAGCGTCGAAATCTTCCGGGCGGACCGGCGAAATCGGTCCCGCCGCGAGATAATCCGTAACTTCGCCTCCGTTCCCGTCCGCGCAAATCAGAGGGCAGACGACGAACACGAACCCGGCGGGGCAGAAATATATATACTTCCCGCCGAACCGTTCGCTCTGCCGCCCCGCGTAAGCGTGAACGTCAAAACAGTAATTGCCGCTCCCCGGCGAATCCGTTAATTCTGAACTTTCTATTATCCGGCACGAACACCCGCAGGAATTTATATTGCCGGAGCTTAAATTATCGCCGCCGATACGCATAACGCCGCAGCCGACGCTTTTCGCGAAAGATTCAATAATTTCATTTTTCATAGTTTTTATTATAGCATTAATTTTATATATTTAATTGTAAAAACACGCTTTTTTTTGTAATATTGCAAAGTTTTTATAAATATATCTCCACGGGTTTATTTAAATTACAGCATTTGGCAATCGTATCGGCAGTACCCCTCGATTTCCCGTCCCAGAAGGCGAGGACTATATGGGCGTACTCGACGATTTGCGTATTTCTGACAAAAGCCGCGGATTTCCCGTAGATTTTATATTCCGGCAGAAATTCTTTGAGCATAAGTTTATTTTCTTTGGCGTAACGCCTGGCGAGAGTATCTATCCCGTCCGCTCCGCCGCTGACTATTTCGGTGCAGTTTCTGGGGATACTCCCGCATATTTTATCATACCAGTATTCTTCGCGCCCGGCTATATCTCTCGACCCGACTATCGCAACTCTCATAAATTTTTTTGTTTCTGACTCACATGACGACGACCGCGCCGTCTCGCCTTACGGAAAGTTCAAGACAGGATTTTTCGCCGAAAACAGGCCTGATTCTGTCAAAATATTCCCCGACGGATTTTTTGGGGATAAACGCCTGTATAGTCCCCGCGAAACCTCCGCCGTGGACTCTCGCGGCGGCGTTCTTATCCGACAGAATTTCTTCGGAAAGAGCGAGAGCGAGAGATAATCCCTGTATTTTCGGGTCGTTCGGCGTATACACGTTCTGCAGATACTTGAACGAAGAGTTCCCCGAAGCCGTTATAAGCTGCATGAATCCCTCGAAGTTGCCGTCTTTCAGAGCTTCCGTTCCGGTATATACCCTTGTGTTTTCGGCAAAATAATGCATGGCGCGCAAAACGGCCCTGTCTCCGTAAAGCTCTCTTAATTTGCATAGATTTTCGTTAAATTCAGCCCTGCTCACGTCTCTTAAAACTTCTTTATTGAAATACCCCGCGATTTGCTTCATTTCATAAGTGATTGCGGCATACTCGTCGTTTAAATTATCGTGCGAGCCGCCCGGAGCGACGATACACAGACTGTATCCCGACTTTGTCAGGTCGAAATCGAGTTTTTCGACGGACGCGTCCTCAGGGTCGCTGAAATCGAGCGCGACGAATCCTCCCAGCGAGCACGCCGTCTGGTCCATAAGACCGCTCGGTTTGCCGAAATAATTATTTTCGGCGTACTGCCCGATACGGGCAAGCTCGACAGGCGAGATTTTACCGTCGTTATATAAATAATTGAGAATAAACCCGACCGTTATCTCAAAAGCCGCCGACGAAGAAAGTCCGGAGCCTTTCAGAACGTCCGAAGTCGTGTACGCATCGAATCCGCCGATATTATATCCCAGCTCGTCGAATCTTTTCGCCGTTCCCCTGATTATCGCCGCGGAAGTAAACTTCTCGCCCTCGACAGGCTCAAGGCTTTCGGAATCGGCTATATCGATACTGTCGGGTTCGAACCCCTCGCTTTTTATTCTTATATGCGACTGCCTTCCCCCCGGAACGAGACTTTTCGACACGACGGCTATAATATCCAGATTTACCGCCGCCGCGAGAACCCTCCCCCTGTTGTGGTCGGTGTGATTGCCCAGAATCTCGCTTCTTCCCGGAACAGATATTATCTCTATTTCCCGGTTGCCGTAAATCTTTTCGAATTCTCCGATTGATTTCAAATAACGCTCTTTCGCGCTTTCGAGTTTTGCCTCCCCGTAAAATCTTTTGAGCTTCTCGTCGTATCCGCCGTTTTTTATCTTTTCGGCTAAAATTATTAATTCCATATAGTTTTACCCGCCTCCTTTTTTGGTTTTTTATATTATAACACAATAAAAAAAATATTTCAACAAAAAAATTCAACAGTTTTTATCATAAAACTCTTTTCAAAACTGTTTATATATGATAAAATATAAATAAACATAAAAAATAATATAAAATCCGGGAGATTGATACGCATGGCTGAAAAATATAACTACAGGCAGAAACTGAAATATACGGGAAATAAAAATCAATTATTTTCCGTGAAAAATTATATCTTTACGGACGGCAGGGCGAATAATACGAGGGGAATCGACGTAATAAACGGCGGGGGGCTGTTTATGACGATAGTTCCCGACAGATGTATGGATATTTACAGGCTTATATATAAAGACACGAATATTTCTTATATATCGGCGTCCGGCTTGACCCACCCGGCTTATTACGACAACAGGGGAGAGGAATTTCTGCGTGGGTTTTTCGCCGGATTTCTGACGACCTGCGGACTCGAGACTATATGCGCGGGAAGCGAGGACGGAGAGGAAACCCTCGGACTGCACGGCAGAATCGGCAATACCCCGGCAGATAATTTTTATACTGAAATCATAGAAGAAAACACAAAAAGCGGCTCTCCCGAAATTATCGTAACCGGAGAGATGAACCAGGCGAGGCTTTTCGGCGATAAATATTCGCTCTTAAGAAAAATAAAAATTTACACGAACGAAAACAAATTCGAAATAAGCGACGTCGTAAAAAATACTGGGTTCAGAAAATCCCCCCACATGATTTTGTATCACCTAAATTACGGCTACCCGTTTCTCGACGAAAATATAGAAATAAACATACCGTCCGAAGAAGTTATACCGGTAGACGATTACGCCGCGGAAGATATAGATAAATGGCATAAATTCAGCAAGCCGCAAAACGGCGTGAACGAACGGTGCTATTATCATAAATTAAAAACGGACGAAAATAATACGGCGAAATATTCTCTGTATAACCCGGAGTTAAAAAAAGGCGTGCGCGTCGAATACGGCGCGGAAACTCTCGATTATTTTATACAGTGGAAGATGAGCGGCGAGGGGGATTACGTTCTCGGACTCGAACCGGGCAACGCGAAAGGCGGGGGAAGAAAACAGAACCGAAACGACGGAACGCTTAAATTTCTCGAACCCGGCGAAGAAGTAAGATATAATTTAACGGTGACTCTGTCGGAGGACAGGCATTAATAAAAATACAGAGGTGAAAATTTTATGAGCATAACCGTAACGAACTCTCTCGTAAAAGAATTCGGCATACCCGAAAAAAAATTAACCGATACTATCGCTCTCTTCGATAACGGAGACACTATCCCGTTTATCGCGAGGTACAGAAAAGAAGTAACGGGTTCTCTCGACGACCAGATTCTTAGAGAATTATACGACAGAATGACGTATTTGAGAAATCTGGAGAACAGGAAAAACGAGGTCAGAGCCTCAATCGAAGAACAGGGCAAGCTCACGGACGAAATATCGGAGGCTATAAACAGGGCGGTAACCCTCGTCGAAGTCGAGGATATCTACAGGCCGTTCAAGCCGAAACGTAAAACCAGAGCCTCTGTCGCAAAAGAAAAAGGCCTGGAGCCGCTGTCTGAAATTTTATACGCGCAGGATATTTCAGACGGGGATATTTATGAAATCGCGGCAGAGTATATAAACGAAGAAAAAGGCGTTAATTCAGCCGAGGAAGCGCTGAACGGCGCGATGGATATCGTCGCGGAAAATATCTCGGACAACGCGGAATTCAGAAAGCAAATACGCTCGATTACTTTCGAATACGCTTCTGTTACGTGTAAAAAAACCGACAAAGCCGACGAAAACGCCGAGGGTAAAATATATTCTATGTATTTTGATTTTTCAGAACCCGTAAGCAAAATCCCGAGCCACAGAATACTCGCGATAAACAGAGCCGAAAAAGAAGGCTTTATAAAAGTTTCGGTCGATATAGACAAATCTATGATTTTGAATTATTTATTTAACGAAACGGTAAGCGCGAAAAAAAATCAGACGACGAAATTCGTCGAGAAAGCCGTCGTGGACGCTTACGACAGACTGGTTTCCCCGTCTATAGAACGCGAAATACGCGGGGATATTTTCGACGCGTCGAGCGAATCGAGTATAAGATTATTCGCCTTGAACTTGAAAAATTTACTGCTTACCCCGCCTCTCAAAGGCAAGACCGTTCTGGGGTTCGACCCCGGTTACAGAACCGGCTGTAAATTGTCCGTAGTCGATAAAACCGGCAAAGTAATAGACGTCGGGGTGATATATCCGACTAAGCCGCTGGAGAAAATCTCGGAATCCGAAAAAATAATCGCCGGACTAATTAAAAGGCATAAAATCGACGTTATTGCCATAGGCAACGGAACGGCCTCGAAAGAAAGCGAAATATTTATCGCGAATCTGCTAAAAAAACTGGACTGCGGGACGAAATATATAATAGTGTCGGAATCGGGAGCGTCGGTTTATTCCGCGTCGAAACTCGCGGCCGAAGAGTTTCCGGACTTCGACGTCACTTTAAGAAGCGCGGCGTCGATTGCGAGGCGCTTGCAGGACCCGCTCGCAGAACTGGTTAAAATCGACCCTAAATCTATCGGAGTGGGCCAGTATCAGCACGACATGAAACAGTCGAGACTGGACGAGGCGTTGTCCGGAGTAGTAGAGGACTGCGTAAACTCGGTCGGAGTCGACGTAAACACCGCGTCGTACAGCCTTTTGTCCTATGTTTCGGGAATAAATTCGGGTTCGGCGAAGAATATAGTTAGATACAGGGAAGAAAACGGCGAGTTCAAAACGCGCTCCGAAATAAAAAAGACGCCGAAAATAGGCGCGAAGGCGTTCGAGCAGTGCGCGGGATTTTTGAGAATACCCGGCGGAAAAGAAATCCTCGACAACACGGGAATACACCCGGAGTCTTATAAAGCCGCGAAAGAACTGCTCAAAATATATGATTTTACCCCGGACGACGTTAAAAACGGCAGAATAAAGGGTCTGTCGGAACGCGTAAAGTCAGACGGCTTAACAGACGTCGCGGACGTTCTGGGCATCGGAACGCCCACTTTGCGGGATATAATAAAAGAGCTGGAGAAGCCGGGCAGGGATATACGCGACGATTTCCCCGAGCCGGTTCTGAGAGAAGACATAATGGACATGAACGACCTTCAGGTCGGCATGGTTCTGACGGGGATCGTCCGAAACGTCATCGATTTCGGGGCGTTCGTGGACATAGGCGTTCACCAGGACGGTCTCGTTCACGTCTCCGAAATCTCAAACAGATATATAAAACACCCGAGCGAGGTTTTATCAGTCGGAGATATAGTTAAAGTCGCGGTAAAGACGGTCGACGCGAACGCAAAGAAAATCGGGCTGACTATAAAAGGCGTAAAGAATTAAATCAAACGGCAGACGGCAAACATCAAACAGAGGTAAAGAATTATGCGTAAATTAAACTATGAAGCCGAACCGGCGCAAATCATGCGTTCAGTGGTAATGGATTACGGCAAACAGATTTTCCTGACTTTCAACAAGAAAAAATTATCCGGTATCATAACCGAACTATATTCGAGATACCCGGTTATAAGAGACGCGCTGCATAAAGCCGTGGAGTTCGGCATCCCGGCCGAGCTGCTCAAACTTTACGCAAAGGGAGACCGGGATAATCAAATACGTATAATCGCGCGGCGTTTCGCGGTGAGTTATAAACTAACGCCGGAATCTTCGGAAGTAGTCGATTCGATAAGCTGCCTGACTTTCGCCCTCGATTACGGCATGTTCGATTATTCGGTTTACCGGCCGCCCTCACCCAGGGTAATACCGGCGTCGGAAGCGGGAAAACGCCGCTATCCGGAGTTAAAAGAAGCGGCGGAGGACAGGACTGAAACAGAAACAGAAACCGGAGCCGAAGAAGAAACTGACGGAGACGGGGTTAGTTTCGTCGATTTCAAAACCTGGTTCGAAAAAAAGCGGGTTATTACGGAAGACGAGTTTAAAGACAGGAACGGCGGGGGAGTTTATTTAAAAGGCGGGGACGATAATTATTACGAGTTGTCGCAGAGCGATTATCTGGTCGAGTCGGGGGCGGATTTCGGGGAACTGTTCAAAAATTTCAGCTCCGGGAAGAGAGAGAGAGAGATTATAAAAATGGGGATAGATATATGCTCTCAGCCCGGGATATTTGAAATATCGGCCGAACCGTCGAATATATACAGGGATAAATACGGCAATTACGGGCTGAAATCCGTAAAACCGGGCGGAGCGGGAGAGGTCGGGAATCCTGTATTTTTACTGGGGGTTTTCATGCGCGGACTTCTCGGACGCGAAATAAAACCGGAATCGGGGGAAGACGGACCGGCCGGAGAAATATTAAACGGCGTACTGCGTAAAACCCAGGAAAATAATAATAATAAATATACGCCGGAAATGATGAGAGAGGAACTGGAAATCGCTTTCGAGCTTGCTTTGGAAGAATGGCTTTTCGCGGGAACGACGTCGGTATCAGAGCTGACGTACGCGAAAGCGTCGGCGGATAAATCCACGGGCGAAGATACCCGCGACATGAGCGTTCCGGATAAATACGCGTCAATCGGCCCGAGAGCGTTTATCAGGCGGAGTAATTTAAGAAGCGTTATTCTGCCGGGGAGTATCGAAACCGTCGGAGGGTTCGCGTTCGGCTGGTGCGGAAATCTGGAAAACGTCACTATGGAGGGAGGCGGCGAAAACAAAAAGCTGAACATAGGCAGTTTCGCGTTCTGGGGATGCGAAAACTTAAAAAAAGTGACGATGCGCGAGACAATCGCCGAAAACATAGGCGACTGCGCGTTTTACGGCTGCCGCAAGCTTAAAGTCGACATATACGGGGATATAAAAGGCGGCGCGGACGAACTCGTACACAGGGTATTTTACGGCGCGCGCGATTCGGAAATCAATATATACACGGACGGACGGCGCAAAGAAAAAAAATACGACCGTATATTCAACAACAGAATCCAGTTTTATTAGGGGTGGGAAAATTATATAGTTAAACAACATCAGAATAACGCTTTACGAACTCTCCCCAGTAAACTCCCCCAGTCGCCTGCGGGCGACAGCCCCCTCAAAGAGGGAGCCAAGGAAGAAATTACGTCCAAAGCCTCCCTCAGCCGCGAAGCGGCGATTGAGGGGGGTGTCACGAAGTGACGGGGGGGGCGGATTTGAGCCTTTTTCAAGTTGTTTGACTATATTATGTATAGTTATATTTGGATTT
>WRMA01000065.1 GCA_009777355.1 Oscillospiraceae bacterium
TACGAGTGTTTTTTGTCCCCCGCTCCCGTAAGTCTGCCGATAAGGGCCATCGCGACTATGCTCATGCTGTTCCCCGGCGCGCATACGATACTGAATATGCTTCCCGTGACGCTGTTAGCCGCTATGTCCGTACTTCCCGTAAAATATCTGTATGTAATAGTTCTGCCGAACTGAAAAATCAAACTCTCGACGCTTTGATATATTCCGATTCGGAGTATGTTTTTTATATATAAAATCTTCGGCTTGAAAAGGCCGGAGAATTTTTCTATAAAGCCTTTCTTAACCAGAAGCATAACGGCGACTCCCGCGCCGAAAAATCTCGAGATAATACTCGCCAATCCCGCTCCCGCAATCCCCATATTCAACCCGTATATACAGACCGCCGCGGCAATCGTGTTTATTACGCCGATGACAATAGATATTCTCATCGGGCTTTTCGCGTCTCCCGCGCCTCTTATAACCCCGGCGGCGGTAGTGCCTATATTTAACAGCGGATAAGACAGAACGCTTAAATGCATATACGTCATCGAATATTTAAAAGTAATACCCTCGGTTTTGTCTCTTCCCAAAAATAAGATAAAAATATCCTCGCCGAAGAGAAAGAAAACCGCCATAATCGCCAGAGCAAGCAAAAATCCAAGCGTTACGGCCTGCTCAGCCGTGGATTTAGCCTCCCGGATTTTCCCCGCGCCTATGTACTGGCTTACGATAACGGTCGCCCCGAGAGATACGCTCCCCAAAAGCGCGTACGCAAGCTGATTCAACTGCTCGACGAGATTCACGGCAGAGACGATATATTCCGCGTCCCGTCCTATGCGCGCAAGCATAAGCGAATGAACCGTACCCATAAGAGACAAGATTAGCTGTTCGATTAAAATGGGAAAAAACATTGCGAAAATCAGTTTATTATCGCTGTCCGTAAAAAAAACGCGTATTTTATTTTTAATTGATTTAAAAATAATTTCAGGCAGATTCATATACTAAAATAACTCTCTTCTTGTTTTTTTATTAATTATAATAACTATACACGGCGTTTCTGACTATATAAAGCCGGCTTATCGCAAAAAACGCAAACGCGGTAAGAACCGCGCCGCAGTAAAATAAAATTATCCCCGACTCGGGTAAAATAACCGACGCGGTCTTGACGCAGAACGCCGCCGCTGATATTATAAATATTTTGTTTCTGTTTTTATCAAAATTTTTTTCTGACGAGGCGATATATTTATTAAAATATCCCGATGAAAATTCAAGATGTTTTCTCTGTAAATTTATAATAAATCCGTAAAATTCTATAAATATCAAAAAGAAAATTATAACCGAAATATGATGGGAAATATCGGACGACGCTTTCAGAAACAGCAGCGCTTCCCTGTTTTCACCCGTAAAACTGCCGATAAAAGTTATCCTGTACGCATAACTTGAGATATACGCGAAAACAGAAATAAATATATTTATTATTATATATATATTTAATTTCTTGTTTTTAATTTCCGGATTTATTTTTAAAATAAGAGAAATCCCCGATAAAAAAAATACGCATATTAAAAAATCCGGCAGTATATTTATATTATCTATGCGAAAATCGGCAAAAAATACGCAGCCCGTCATAAAAAACAGAAACCCGGAATTTAAATTCCGTTTTAAAACAAATAAATTATCGCTTATGAGCCTGTTATTTATTCTTGATTTTACGAATCCGCAGAAATCTTCATCGTTTGCAATATCAAAGAAAAACGGCATAACGACAGCAAGCATAAAAATCCCCGACAAAGTCTGCAGTATAAAACACGGCGGGGTCAGCATACTTTTTATTGAACCCGCGTCGAGATAAACGCCGAACATTCCGCTTAAATCGTCGAGATTTATTTCCGTGAGCAGCTCGGGAGACTGCGCAATTATGCCGAAAATAAATTTCAAGACAAAAAAAACTTTTAATATCAATAAGACGAACGCCGATTTATTTTCATATTCAGTCCTGTCTCCGTCGTCGGTCTGGAAAAAAATATCGAGAGCTTTTATAATATTTATAAAAATAAATATACTCAAAAATAATTCCGTAAGGGCAAAAACAGAAGTCAGGAGCAATATTAAACTGTCCTCGGAAACTTTCGACTCGAATAGCAGAGAACCCCGGATTAAATAAACTATATTCCAGATTAATTTAAACAGCGACAAAATAAAATAATAGTTTATATATTTTTTCGCTCCCGAAAAATTCCCGCTTGCATAAAAAGCCTTGCCGATTCCCCGATATATTAAAGCGACGCCTATAATATCGGGGAGAAAATCGACTGCGTTTATATTAAAATCAACAAGAAATATTAAACCTACGGCAATCAGCTTAAAATTAAAGCTTTTTCTTACCGGTATATATTCCGTTACTTCCCGCGGTTTCAATTTTAAATCCTCCATCCTTTATCTTCTATTTTCTTCCTCGTATGTTATACGCATATAACAACTATATAAATTAGAGACGATTAAAGCGTAATATACAAAACTAATAATAAACAGCCCTCCGAAAATTGCCGGTACGTTCAAAAATTCCAAAATAAACGCGGAGAAAAATATATAAGTCATATATATATTTCGTTTTGTTTTCTTCTCTATCTTTTCGTTATTTATTTCTTTTGCGAGGGACGATATCCCCGACAGTAAGAAATAATGGAAAGCAAACAAAACGCACAGCCTGATAATTTTTGATACAATCATAAACGAAGCCATGGTTTCCTCAGTTCTGCTGAAAAGCAAAAACGGCGGGAATCCCAGAAGAATCAATATATAAACTATAATAATATATTTAGCCGCCCTGAAAAATATATTATACTCTTCGAGCCTGCAAAGACCCGCAAGCATCGCGAGCCCTCCCGTAATTGCAGTATAAACCCCCCAGCCGTAATATAAAAACGAATACGGCAGAACTCCCAAAACCGAAATATATCCGATTACAAGCAACCCAAATCCCACTTACTTTTCTTTCTGCTCCTTTTATCGTTTACTAATTAGCCGTTTTTTGTAGGGTCGGGCTTCCATGCCCGACCGCAAATCCCCCAATTTACGTTGGTTTTTATCGGTGGCGCGATGCGAATTTACGTTGGTATAATGGGTTTTACGCGGCGCGGCATGGAAGCCGCGCCCTACATATTTCCCTCTTTTACAATCCTTTATCAATCCATATTATTATTTAAATAACAGCATTTCTTGTATTTTTTACCGCTGCCGCACGGACACGTTTCGTTTCTGCCGACTTTCTCGCTCTTGCTTTTTACAACGGGCTTTTTCTTCATAGAAGAAGCGTCGCCGCCTATCGCCGCCACTCCGCCCCTTGCCACCTGACGGCGGACAATCGGCTCTTTTTTCGGGATTACGCTCAATATAGTCCTTGCGGTCGTCTCCTTTATATTCTGTATCATAGCGTCGAACATATCCGCGCTTTCCATTCTGTAGTCCACTATAGGGTCTCTCTGGGCATATGCCCGGAGTCCAATCGAATTTGTCAGGTCATACATAGCGTCGATATGCTCCATCCAGTTCTCGTCGACGTTCCTAAGCAGTACGGCGCGCTCGACCTCCCTTATATTATCCCCGAATAATGTCTCTTTTTCTTTATATATCTTACCGGCCTTATCCAGTAAAAGCCGTTTTATATCGTCGATAGTCATGTTCTCGAAATTATCCCCGTCGGAAGCCAGAAGATAATTTTTGAAATGCTCTCTCAAACCGTCGTAATTCCAGTCCGAAACTTCTTCGGCTGAACAAAATTCATCGACTGAACTGTCTATGATTTCTTCTATCATGCCGAATATCCTGTCTTTTAAGTCCGCGTCGTCCAGAACCTCGCGCCTCTGCGCGTACACTATCTTTCTCTGCTGGTTCATTACGTCGTCGTAACGAAGAACGTTTTTACGGCTCTCAAAGTGTTTACCCTCGAGCCGTTTCTGCGCGCTCTCTATAGTGTTTGACAATAATTTCGCGTCAATCGGCGTATCCTCTCCGAGTCTCGACGCTATGCCCATTATTCTGTCGCTGCCGAAAAGACGCATTAAGTCGTCTTCGAGAGATAAGAAAAATCTCGCCTCTCCGGTATCTCCCTGACGTCCCGAACGTCCCCTGAGCTGATTGTCTATTCTCCTGCTCTCGTGCCTCTCTGTGCCGAGAACGAATAATCCTCCGGATTCTATAACTTTCTGCTTTTCAGGCAGTATTTGATTCTTGAATTTCTCGATAAGCTCCTGAATATGCTTACGGTTCGCAAGTATTTTCTCGTCGTCCGTGTGAGAGAAGCTCATCGCGTTTATTATATCCTCTTCGGTGTAATTCTCTCCGGTCTCCTGATTTATTTCGCGCAGCATTTCCGCCCTTGCCATAAATTCTTCGTTGCCGCCGAGCATTATGTCCGTTCCCCTTCCGGCCATGTTCGTCGAAATCGTGACCGCTCCGAATCTTCCCGCCTGGGCTATTACTTCGGCCTCTTTTTCGTGCTGCTTCGCGTTTAAGACGTTATGCTTAACGCCTTCTTTTTTTAGTCGATTAGATAAATACTCGGACTTGTCAACGGAAACCGTGCCGACTAAAACAGGCTGACCTTTCGCGTTACATTCTTTTATTTGCTCTATTATCGCTTTATATTTTCCGTCGACGCTCGTGTAAACGACGTCGTTGTGGTCTCTTCTCACCATTGGTCTGTGAGTGGGGATTTCAACGACGTCCAGATTATATATTTCCCTGAATTCGTTTTCTTCGGTAAGAGCCGTTCCCGTCATTCCCGAAAGCTTTTTATACAGTCTGAAATAATTCTGGTAAGTAATCGTCGCGTGGGTTTTACTCTCCCTTTCTATTTTAACGCCCTCTTTCGCCTCTATTGCCTGATGCAGTCCGTCCGAAAAGCGTTTCCCCGGAGTTAAACGCCCGGTAAAACTATCTACTATTACGACCTGATTATCTTTAATTACATAATCGACTTCGTTTTTCATGACTCCCATCGCCCTGACCGCGATATTAACGTGATGATTGATATCGGAATTTTCCGGGTCCGAAAGATTTTCAATATTAAAATGTTTTTCGGCTTCTTTTATTCCGTGCTTTGTCAAAACGGCCGTTCTTGCCTTTTCGTCGACTATATAATCTTCTTCAACGTCGTCGTAAGACACTTTTGATTCAAGCTCTTTTATTCTTTTTTCTGTTAATCTCTTGACTAATTTATGCGTTCTTTCGTATAAATCAGTCGATTTTTCCCCGGGACCCGAAATAATAAGCGGCGTTCTCGCCTCGTCGATTAATATAGAGTCCACCTCGTCCACAATCGCGAAGACGTGACCTCTCTGCATGATTTGTTTTTTATAAGCCTTCATGTTGTCTCTTAAATAATCAAAGCCGAACTCGTTGTTCGTGCCGTAGGTTATATCCGCGGCGTAAGCCTCCTGCTTTTCTTTTTCAGTCAAGCCGTGGACTACGAGACCGACGCTCATACCAAGAAAATTATATATTTTCCCCATAATCTCGCTGCCGTAACGCGCAAGATAATCGTTGACCGTAACGATATGCACTCCCTCTCCCGTGAGCGCGTTTAAATAAGCCGGCAGCGCGGCGACGAGAGTTTTACCCTCTCCGGTCTTCATCTCCGCGATTCTTCCCTGGTGTAAAATAATCCCGCCGAGAACCTGAACCCTGAAAAGACGTTTACGCAGAACCCTGTCCGACGTTTCGACGACGGCGGCGTAAGCGTCGGGCAGAACGTCGTCGAGAGTCTCCCCGTCGGCCAATCTTTGCTTTAAAATACCGGTCGTGTTCTGAAGCTCTTCGTCGCCCATGTTTCTGTATTTATCCTCGAGCGCATCAACCTGCCGGCATATATTCTCTATTTTCTTCAGCTGCCTTGAAGAATAAGTTCCGAAAACCGCGTTTATTAATCCCATAATATTATAACCTCCGAGATTTTATATAGATTATTATACACTAATATAAAATTAATTACCATAATAATATAAAAATAATATAAAAAATTTAAAATTTTTTAATATTAGACCACTTGCGAAATCACGTTACCATGTAGGGGCGGCCATTGGCCGTCCGTCTGAAAAACGTCAAAATCGCGTTGACTTGGCGGACGCGCAATGCGCGCCCCTACAATCAGGATTTTAATTTAGCAAGAAGTAAAATAACAGACAAAAAAGAAAATAACCGCCAACCTTTGCGACGGTAACGGTTATTTTTGACTGTTTTACGGGCGTAGCCGCAAATCGGCTTACCTTCTGTTTTATATTATATCACAAAACAAATACGATTGTCAATACCGTTTCTAAAAATCTTTAAAATATTTCCCGACAAAATAACGACCCGTATCAAGCATAAATTCAGCCGCGCGCAAATATAATTCCGCCGGGAATTTTTCTATAAAATTATCAGCCTCAAAAGTAAAATCGCCGGAATAGTTTATATTTTTTAACGCCCGCATTATTTCGTTCCAGTTTAGTTTCTGCGTAAACGGTAAATCGTGCAGGTCCGATATCTTATCGTTGTCGTGAATATGCAGACAGCCGAGTCTTTCGCTTCCGAGGGCGTTAATTAAATCGACGGCGGATTCAGCGCCGCTTCCCCGCATCTCAGCGTGACCCAAATCGAGACACGCCGTAAAATAATTCTTGTCCAAACTATCCAGATAATCGACAAATTCATGCGGAGGAGAACATACCCCGGGCGTGACTTTTTTTGCGTTTTCGTCATAAGTCCACATATTTTCAAGAGCGATTTTAATATTGAATTTTTTACAGTAGGGGAGAAGGGTATTGAAAAAATCAATATTGAAATCTTTTTGCTTTCGATAATCGCAGTTAAGTAAAGTTATCGGGTGAACGACGATTATTTTACCCCCGAGAATCGATATTATTTCTATTGCCCTGACAATCGCATGGACTATAATCTCGTTGTAATATTCCTGATTTTTATTTTCGGGTTCTTGAATATACGACGGAAACGGAGCGTGCGCCTGTCTGAAAATAATATTATTTTCTTCGGCTGTTTTTTTGAGCGATTTTGCGTAATCTCTGTAATCGTCCCTGCCTGTCGGGTGAGTATTATCGAGAATTTTAAACATAGAATAATCGAGAGCGTCAAAGCCCGCCCGCGCGAGAAATTTAACCGCGTCGTGTTCGCCGAATTTATTGCCGAAAATATGCGTCTGCGTTGAAACTAACATAAATCAAACCTCCAAAATTTAATTTTATAATAATCACGAATTACACGCTTGACGTATTTTCTGTCTTCGCCCTCTTTCGTAAAGAGGGTGCCGTCCGCAGACGGCGGGTGTTTTCGTCTCCCCGTACGCGATATAAAATTTCAAAAACACCCGTCAGCCGCTTACGCGACTGCCACCCTCTTTAAAAAAGAGGGCATTGGCGCAAGTTTAAACTAACTGCGTAACTCGTAATAATATCATTATAGCATATAGTAATACAAAAAATCAAGAACCGTTCGATTTATATCTGCTCACCCCGAACCTCCAGAATAAATAAGCCGGGATTACAAATATAACAGATAAAAGAGGCGCGAACATATATAATTTATTTTCTTCTCTTCCCAGAATATATAACAGAGGATAATACTGAAACAAAGCCATGGGAACTATATAAGTTAAAAATCTTAAAATCCCCTCGCCGTAAATCGCATACGGATAACGTCCGAACTCCCGTCCTCCGTATGTTAATATATTCATAAATTCAAGGCCCTCAATCGTGAAAAACGCGAACGACGCATAAACTATATACAAACAAAAAAATATAATAGCGCCGCATGAAATCATCAGAAAAAGCGTGAGAATTTTATCAAAAGTCCAGTCGACCCCGCTGTTCGGCGCGGCGTAAATCAATACCGCCAGAGCCTGAATAAATATCCCCAGACGAACAAATTCTATGTGCGAAGCCAGTATTTGAAATATTATCCCCCTCGGTCTTACAAGCGCCCTGTCAAATTCGCCGTTAGTAATTAATCTCGGGAAAATATCGAATCCCCTCGCAAATACTTCGGCAATCGAAAACGCCATAGACACGACCGACATACACAAAAGAACCTGACTTAAACTAAATCCCTCGACTTCGTTGAAACGGGTAAACATAAACAATACGCCCGCAACGGTCGCGAAAGATAAAATTATTCTGCCGAAGATATTTAATATAAAAGTTATTTTATACTGCATCTGGCTTTTTAGATGCATAGCGAAAAAATTTAAGTATAATTTCATAAATTTATATATTACCCTCCCTGTATCAAGACTCGTTTGAGTGAATTTCTCATGAGAATTTTTCCCGTAACCAGCATTATAATAAACCAAAATAACTGCAGGCATATCGCGTAAACTGTGTCGTTTCCCGAAATATTCCCGCTGTAGATTCGCAGCGGCGTGTTCTGCATTGCCGCAAACGGCAGCAGCTCGGCGATTTTTCTTAACGGCTCGGGGAAAAACGGCAGGGGAATATATCCCCCCGCTAAAAAATCCGCAAATATAACAAGTATCGCGTTATATCTGTTCATAGTGTAAAACACGGATATAGAATCCAGCATAGAATACGACGTAACTACGCACAAACCCAAAACTGCCGACAATATAAACGACAAAAATACAAACGGGTCAGACGGCAGAGTCATTCCGAACGGTTCAGGCAGAATAAACGCGACGATTAATATAGGCAGACAGCGCAGAGCCGTTCTTGACACCCTGATTGCCGCCTTCTCAAAAAACCAGCGGTTATAAATACTCAAAGGACGCGACATCTCATACGCTATATTTCCGTTTATAATAGTTTCGGCGGCGTTTACGTCGCTTCCCCAGGGTGCGAAAAGAGCCAGAAAAGCCTGCTGTATCCAGATATAGGAAACAAGATGGGAAAATTCCATCGGGAAAACGTCCGGACTTGCCCGGTAAAACGCCGCGAACGCCAGGATTTCCATAAACCCCCACGCGAACTGCGTCGCAATCCCCGCCCACGCCGCCGCCCTGTACTGCAAACCCGCTATGAACCTGATTTTAAACAGAGTCGCATAGCTTATATAATTATAACTAATATTTTTCATATTTTAAACTCCCTGTACATTTCGGCGATTGTTTCGTCAATATTTTTATTTTTACTTCTGTGTTTTAAGTCTGAAAAAGAACCGTCGAGCAGAATCTCGCCCTTGCCAATCAGCAGAATTCTGTCGGCAATCGCTTCTATATCCTGCATATCGTGCGTCGTTAAAATAACCGTGGTGTTCTTTTCCCTGTTTATTTTTCTGATAAAATTCCTGACGGCGAGTTTCGAAACCGCGTCTAATCCTATAGTCGGCTCGTCGAGAAATAATATCTTCGGCGAATGAAGAAGCGAAGCCGCAAGCTCGCACCTCATGCGCTGCCCCAGGCTCAGCTGCCTTGCGGGAGTCCTGATGATTTGCGATAAATCAAGAATTTCAGAGAGTTCTTCGAGATTATTTTTATATGTATCTTTCGGGGTTCTGTAAATATCTTTGAGCAGCTCAAAAGAATCGGCGACCGGAACGTCCCACCACAGCTGGCTTCTCTGCCCGAAAACCACGCCGATTTCGCCGACGTGATTTATCCTGTCTTTCCACGGAATCCTCCCGTTTATTATACATTCTCCCGAATCGGGATTTAAAATCCCGCTCATAATTTTAATCGTGCTGCTTTTCCCCGCTCCGTTCGGTCCGATATATCCGACCATTTCTCCGCCGCCGATTTTAAACGAAATATTTTTCAGCGCGCGTATATACTCATACTCGCGCCTGAAAAAAGACCTGAACGCTTCTTTAATTCCCGCGCTTCGCCTCGCGACTCTAAAAGTTTTCGTGATGTTTTTCAGTTCAATCATAAAAATTACTATTTCTCCTAAAAATTTTATATTTAATATATCTCGATATAAATTAATTTTGGATAAAATAAAAACATAAATATTATTTTAATATTTAGAATCTAAAACAAGAGAAAGGATATGGATAAAAAATAAAATGCTGAAAATTAAAAAGAAATTAATATTAATATTTGCAATATCGATTGTTTTTTCGTTCTCTGCGATTCAAGCTTCGGCGGCGTCAAAAATTCATACGGTTATATCAGGCGATACTATGTGGAAAATAGCGGTCAGATACGAAATAGGCGTAAGCGAGCTTATAAAAGCTAACCCTCATATAAAAAATCCGGATTTAATCAATATCGGCGATAAAATATCGATTCCCGAAGCCGCGCCTCTCGCCTCTCTCGAGGACGAAGTGATAAGGCTTGTAAATATCGAAAGGGCAAAAAACGGACTTCCCGCTCTGGCGAAAAACTGGGAGGTCGCGCGGGTCGCGCGCATAAAATCGCAGGACATGATAGACAATAGATATTTCGCGCATAACTCCCCGGCGTACGGCTCGCCGTTCAGAATGTTAGAGGATTTCGGTCTGAAATTCTCGTCGGCCGCGGAAAATATAGCCTACGGACAAAAAACGGCTTCTGACGTAATGAACAGCTGGCTCAACTCTCCCGGACACAGGGCGAATATACTAAGCCGTACTGTAACGCAAATCGGAGTCGGAGCGGCAAAAACGTCGAACGGAACGCTCTACTGGACCCAAATGTTTATAAAGCCCTATTAAAATAAGTAAAACCGAACGACCGCATAAAAAATTTATGCGGTTATTCTCTATTTATTTTTTATTGGTTTTTTTATTATATCATATAAAATATATAGATGTCAATAATTATTTTTTTACGGCGTTCGCTTAAAAAATTTGGCCTTAGTCGGGATTTACGGGGAATAAATGATATTATAGAATGATATAGGCTTAAATTTCAGGTTTTTTTGACAAATTTTCGTTTTGCATATTGACAAGACGACTTGCATATAGTACAATAGTCAGAAAGGTAAATATGTATTTTTGCTTTTTATGCGTTTTCAGGAATTGACCGCGCATAGTTACAAAACTCGTTTGAAAAATGGGAGGCGCTTTTCATGAACATGAAAAAAATTCTTGAAGAAATGCAGAAAAAGATGTCGGCCGCGCAGCCGCCGGCCGAAATTGAGGAAGACGGCGGCGAAAGCGCCGAAAGCATCGAAGACCTCGCGGCGAAAATCCCCGAAGTGGAAGAGAAAATTGAACGGCTGCGCGCGATGAAGGGAATGCCCGGAATTGACGGCGCGCTGAAAATGCTTGAAGGTCAGTTGGACCAGCTGAAGGCGGTCGCTAAGATGCAGTCCGGCTCTGCCGCCGCCGCGCAAATGGGCGCGCAGACAGCAGAACAAATGGACGGCATACTCAATGCGGCAGATAAGCGGGAGCAGGAAAAACAAGCCGCGGCGGACGAGCAAATGCGGCAGACCGCGCAGGCGATGCAAGGCTTGAAGGGACTGTTCGGCAACGTGTTCGGCGGCGGCGGTATCGACGAAAGTATGCACGGCGCACAAGAAGCTGTCGCTAATTTTCAGCAGATGATGCGCTCGATGGGAGCGCGGCCGACCGCTCAAACTCAAAACCCCGACGCGCAAAAACCGGCTCCGCAAAAATTAAATCCGCTGACAATGCCGCAGTTTCAGCCGCTGCCGGGCAGTTCCGGTCCTGTGCGGGTCGGCGATAAACGCATCGAGTTCGGCAGTTATCCGCAAACGGCGGACGGCGGCGTCAGAAAGATTCTGTGGCGGGTGTTGGAAAACAAGGACGGCAAGCTGCTGATGATAAGCGAGCGAATACTGGATTTCCGCTACTGGCAATTCGAGAAGC
>WRMA01000066.1 GCA_009777355.1 Oscillospiraceae bacterium
ATAACTAAAGCGAAACGTTGTATTTTCAGGAGAGTAATTGTCATGCCACTTTTTCGTTACTTCGCTGGCGTAATAATTAGCCTCGTCTTCCATTTCTTGCGTAATACGCTTTTCTCTCGCTTCATTGGGATGTAAAAATATATGTCCGATTTCGTGCGTAACGATAAGATGCCGAACTAATTCGTTGTACTTATCTTGCGGCGAATAATATATTATCGCCCCATTATCGATAATCTTAACTAAACCTTTTCCGGACTCCAGCGCAACGTCTTCTCGCGTCTCAATTTTACATAGATTTCTCTTCTCAAATTCCTCTTTCTCTTTATCTCTTAATTTCAAAAGACGCTGTCTTTTTTTCTCTGACGTACAGTTACTGATTTTCTCATCAAATCTACTGTTGATTTGAAATATATTATACCCATGGTTATTTATCGTTAAATGTCTTTGAGCCTCTGGTATTAATTCATTATATGTATAATAACGGGGACCTGCAAGGTTCACAAAACTATCTATTCGTTCTCTCGAATGAGTCATAATACTAGTCTGCGTTCCTTTCTTTTTATATTCCGGCGAAACATAAATTAAACATATCAGCCCTTGCCAGTAATCTTTTTTATTTTTTTCTCTAGTTTAATTAAATCATATTTGTTTGTTAATTTCCGCCATTTACCTTCGACAAACGTTCTTTTTACTATTTCACACTCCTGTTCCGATGTAACACCGTCGGTTTTACACGTATATAAAACGCACATATAATCGTCTAAAAATTCCAACTGTTCTTCGGGGGTATGGCAACCAATACGCTCTAAATACATACTAAGTTTTGTTACTGTCCTGCAGGATTCAAGTTTTTTATCATACGTCAGGTTCATTTCATGCGTCGTATTCATTTTATTCCCTTTCCTTTCAACATACTTAGACAAAAAAAACCAACTCCCACCGATTTATAAAAAAACTTAATTGATATATTATATCATTAAAACTCTGATTATAACACTAAAACTTGTCGGTTTTTGCGGTGGTGCATATAAATTTACCACAAAAAGATATATTTGTCAACAAAAAAATTTTACATTATAATGTCTTTTGTTCACTTTATCAAGACATTTTATGCGAATTTTATGGCTTTTTATGATAATTTACAAAACGTTCATAATTACCCTCACGCATACCTCTGCGGTTTAACCGGCATAAACGTCACGGTCAAACCGCCCCATCTGTTCATACCCCCGACGCTTTTTTTCAGCATATCCCCCGCCGATTTGATTTTCGCGCCGAATATTATACTCCCCTGCCCGAACGGCAGCTCCACCGTCCTGATACTTTTCGGCGACGTTATATCATAATAAAACGCGTCGTACTGCTCGTTCGCGTTATTCGCGCCGAAGTCCGGAAACTCCCCCCGTTTCGGCTCGATATTGAAACTGTACGAATATTTTACCGCCGCCGCGTCGTCCGTCTCGGAAAAATCGAGCATGACTCCCTGAGTTACCGGGTCGAATATAATCTCCGCTCCCCGCCTTAACTCAATCTCCCCCACGTCGTAACTCACCCCGTCGATTTTGATTACGCTCATATATTTCTGCTCACCTCCCGTAATATAAATAAAATGAAATAAAAAAAGAACGCTGCAAAAAAATTTTCTTGCGTTCCCTTGACATATTTGTTTTTATGTTGTATAATAATTTCAGAGACGTTTAAAATATAAAGTACGGATAGCAGCCGGAACGGCCGGTTCAAAAGGCGGATATATACGGGTCAGCATGAAGTCAGTCGCCACGTTTCGATTCAGGGGCGACTAATTTACTTCAAAACTGAACAAATAAGCCAATAATAATATTATTGCAAATTTGATAAGAGATTTGAGCAAATTTTTGTTCACGCGCAACCCCCCTTTCGTAAATGAAATAGGGAATTGAGCCGAACCGCCCTGCTATCCGACCGGACTATGTCCGGTATTTACTATTATATCAAAATAAAAACGGAAAGTCAACAGGCTTCCCGTTTTTTTTATTCTACTCCCTTACTCCTCGCCGCTTAAATAAGCCGAACGCTTGACTCCCATTCTTATGTAGTCGAAAAATCCACGCATATCCCCGGACGGTTCAAGCGTTATATTAATCTCCGGCGTTACCGGCTGATTATTACTGCCTAACGAAGCGTTTTGACCGTTCCCCGCGTGACTCCCGGCGTTATAACCCTGGAAACCGGAGCCGAACGCGGCGTAGCCGCTTACCCCGACCGGAAAATCAAGCCTCGAACTCCGCGCGGCGATTCCCGTAAGCTTCGCTATCTGCTCCTTAGTGTGCGCAATCGCCATAGGCATTTCAGCGTCTATTCCCGATTTTACACCCAGAATAATATTTTTTCCCACTAAATCCCTGAATAGCTTCGACGGGGAGGAGATTCCCAGAAATCCCGTCACCGCGCCTACTATACCGCTGAAAAACGACTGAACGCTGTTCGACAGCCAACCCCCCATCGACGATATTCCAGCCCACACTCCGTGAACTATGTTCTCCCCGACTGCGTTAAACTGCGCGTATAAATCTGCAAACTGTTCGACAAGAGCCGAAACGATTTCTCCCGGAGCTTTCGAAACGTCTCTGATTGCCCTCGGCAGTCTTGAAGTCAGGGCCGTGAATAAACCAAACCCCGCGTTCGCGATTAAATACTCGTCGTCCGCAATTCTTTCGGCAATATTACCCGTAATCTCTCTAACCGATTCGCCTATATTTTTCGCGGCTTCCGGTATATTTGCGGCGAGAGCCGTAAATAAGTTAAACCCGGTATTTGTCATATCCGGCGTAAAATCAGTAAATCTGCGCGTTATTGAATCTGTTATGCCGGGTATAGTATTAACTATATTTTTCGCCGCGCCGGATATATTCGAAACCAGAGCCGTAAATAAATCAAACCCCGTGTTTGTCATATCCGGCTTAAAATCAGTAAATCTGCGCGCTACCGAATTTGCCAGACCGGGTATAGTATTAACTATATTTTTCGCCGCTCCCGATATATTCGAAACGAGCGACGTAAAAAAATCAAATCCCGCGCTTGTCATAACCGGATTTTTTGAGTTGATTGCCTGTATAACCGAGTTTATTATCCCCGGAACGACTCCCATAATCGATGTTATCGTCTCCGGGAGTATAATAAAACTCCCGCTTAACTCCCCGATTGATTTAATCATACGTTCAGAACCTATTCTGGTTATTTCGCCCATATTATCGAGCGAAGCTCTGAACTGCTGTTCGTTTAATTCAACGTCTATTGAAATAGTACCGTCCGACATTTTTAATTATTACCCGCCTTTCCCCAAATATTATTAAATTCTTCTAAATCCTGTAAATTATCTGAATATTTCAAATCCCTGTCAAAAAACTTCTCCGGGAGTTGAACCCTCTCTTTCGCGTCCGTCAATTTACTTAAATTATCGCCCGTCATATTGCTTAAATCAAGAAACCTCAGCTCTATTTTTCTCCTGAACGCTCCGTCCGGAGGAAGATTTTCCAGTAAAATCTTAAATTTATACCAGTGAAGAAAATCAACCTCGACTAAATCTATATTATATACGCTCAAAAAATCGGCGTAAATCTCACCCGCGTCGAAATCAAAACAAAACTGCGCCGAATCCTCGTTCGCCCCCCTTGTTAAAGGGGGGATGCCGCGAAGCGGCGGGGGGATTGCGGAATCCCCCGCGATAAAATCCGAGAAAATATCCGCCGCTTTCGTCAATTCGGGATAACCCGAAGCCCCCTTCCCAGAAGGGGGTGCCCGAAGGGCGGGGGTTGGAATCTCCCCGTCAAAAAACCATTCCGATATTTTAGTCGCTTTCTTCGCGTCCGGTATATTTTTGTCTTCAGCCAAGGCGAAAATTCGCAGAATATTCCTGAAATCCGGGTTTATTTTATATAACTTCCCGTCCGCAAACAAACTCTCCGGAAACGCCTTACCCTTCTTTTTATATAAGCTAAAACTACTCATAATTTTCAGCTATATATTCGTCGTTTCCGGATTCTGTAATCGCCTTGCAGATTTCCGTGAGCCACGCGACCGCGAGCCTGATATTCACAGGTCTGCCTCCGCTGATTTTTTTAACCGCTCCGTCTCCGAGAATTTCGTCTATTAGCATGACGATTTCGTTTACGGCGTCTCTGACCGACTGCAAATCTTCTTTTTTTAACCCCGCGTATTTCAATTCGAGCTCCGCGCTCCGGTTCAATATATCGATATCGGATTTCAAAACCCCGAATATATTCCCGTTTATTTCAATCTCGATATTTTGGGGAATCTCCAGTTCCAGCGCTAATCTTTTCATATATTCACCCTCCCGCGGTAAACGCGGGCTCCCAGGTTATATTGCCCGACGAATCGACGATTTCCGTGACCGTCGCCGTACCCGTAACCGGCGTTCCTCTCTGACTGATTAAAAAAGTCACGATTCCCGTAGAAAACGCGAAACTCTCAATCGTAATCAAAACCTGCGTAAGCTGCGCCTTATTCGCGTTCGAACTTCCCGGAGCTTTGTTCTGATATACTCTCAAAGCCTGGGTCACGGCGGCCGAACCCGTGTTTTGTTTCTGATACAAATCAAAGATATATTCGTAAACCGGGTCGTTTATATAAGCCGTAAGCGGCATCGAAGTAGTGGGTTTATACGTCTCGATTTCATCAGTCGGCGCGCTGTCCTCGATATATTCGTAAGTCGAGGTCTTCGCGTTCATCGAATCGGTCCATTCGGTCGATTTACCCACTCTCGACCATTTCGCGTCTCCAGTTCCCGTCGTGTTCGTGTTCAGGAACAGATAACTTAAATGCTTTTTTATTCTCTCATATTTTGCCATAAAATTATTCTTCCTCTCTTTGTTTTTTAAAATTTATTGATTCCCACGAGTTACGCGCTTGATGTATTTACTATCTTTGCCCTCTTTTTTAAAGAGGGTGCCGTCCGCAGACGGCGGGTGTTTTCGTCTCCCCGTATGCAACATCAAATTTAAAAAACACCCGTCAGCCGCTTACGCGACTGCCACCCTCTTTAAAAAAGAGGGCATTGGCGCAAATTTAAACTAACTGCGTAACTCGTGATTCCCAAAATATAAATCCATATCTTTCCATGAATTGTCGTCGTTCCATAAATCGGAGTCGTTCCATAACGGCCTGTAAGATATATCTTTATGCCATGCCGTATCTTCCGTGTAAATTAATCTTGCGGGGAACTGATATTTTGCCGAACCGTTGCCGTAAACCTGCGCGGGATTAACGGAATTTGCAAGATTCTGCAATTCGTAATCATAACAGTTTACCCCGAAATCGGGATAGTTCCCCTCGCTCTGCATCTCGTCCACCCAATTCTGCCATCGTCTGACTTCAAACATATTGTCCGTATTCACCCCATCCGTCGTATCCGATATATCGAGCATAACGGAAAATATAAAGTCATAATATACAAGACGCGAACCGTCCGTATAACTCTGCGCGCAGAACTCGCCCGAAACGGGCGAAACAGACCTGGCGCCGCAGTTTTCAGACAGCCAGTTCATTTTTAAACTATCATAATTATTAAAATTATTATATTGTTCCGCCCATTTCAGCAGACGTTCCTCTTTGTTTATATTAATATAAATTCACCTCCCGTTCCCCGGTGTTTTAATAAAATCCCCCACGTTTTTTACCAAACTCGCCCGGCCCGACAAAATCATCGCCCTGTCCCAATATGCCGTCGCTTTCTCGTTTTTGTCTCTCCTGAAGTTTTTCTTCTCCCCGTAATAGCAAAAGCTTGCGTAAGGCATAGTGTAAGTGACGACGCCTATATTATCCCGCGCGGATATTTTAGCGCTGTTCGCCAGAGAACCCGTGTCCATCGGGATATATTCCCGCATTAACCATCTCGCTTGACTCGCCGCGAACAGCGCCGAATTATTATTGACCCCGGAATCTCTGATAATCTGATTCACCGGCTTATTTAACCTAAATACGAACATAAAATTTTTTAATCACCCGTAAGCCTTAAATGCTTGCCTTTCATTTCGAAATCGCCGGAATTATTATCGCTGAAATTATAAGCGATTGATTTTATTACCGCGATATTAGGCGAATATAATCTCTTAACGTCGCCTATAGTATACGGCGAATTGCCGGTTATGTCTATATCGCATACCCCGAGAGCCATAATATCCCCCTCTTTCAATTCCAGTCCGGACAATCCCGGATAATACGGAATAATCGCAATACAGCTCGTATAAATATTAGACGTCAAATTATTTATATCCCTTTCGGTCCTGTTTCTCCACCTGCATTTTACCGGAAGTATTTTCCTCACGAAAAACTCACAACCCGTTCCCGGCGTTTTTTTTCTCTGCCATATAGTTATGTTTTGATTGCACCCCAGCATAATATTTATCCCTCACACTCCCCTGTAAAGCTCGATACTCGTAAAATATAATCTGACCGTCTCGAAAATTTTCTCGTCTATACTCAAATTACCCGAACTGTCAAAATAATTCTCCCTGTAGTTTTCGTTCGAAAACCCCGCGAGAGGAAGATTCAGCCGATTATTCCCGGCGTATAAAATATCCGCGATTTCATAGACGCACCGCTTGTTTTTGTCCGTCGGAGCTTTGAAACTCCGGACGAATTTTTTTATTTTACGCTCCGCGATATCCGAATATCTCGCGAAAGCGTCTTTATCCGGAATAATAGAATGACACGATTTTTTATAATCGCCGTATGATATACTCATCTTAAAATTTTTTTACCTCTCTCGTTATTTTTTTTGTTGTTGTGTAATAGACTTCTTTTAAAACCACCCCGTCGCGCCGCTTATGCGTCGCGCCACCCCTCCGCGGAGGGGAATTTCTCAACTCCGGCGTTTTATTAAATTCCCCTCCGTGGAGGGGTGGCAGGCGGCTTGTCCGCCTGACGGGGTGGTTTTACTCGCGCAAATTACACCCTAAATCTTATGTTTCAGCATCGCTATGCCGATGGCTTTATCTTCTGTGACTTTCTGCCAGTTGTTTTTGTTCGCCAAATCCGTATTCGTCGGCGTAGCCGATGTGATTACCGGGTTCGTCCACGAAACGCCCAGCGGATGCAGACACAGCGCCCTTCTCGATATGAGAATATCGTCGCTCGAGAGAGCGTCCCTGTGCATTTCGACCGGCGTGAGCGAATCGGGCGCGCCGTCTCCTCTGCCGAACACTCCGTCGGCGAATAAATATGTACAGTAAATCCCGTTTACAGGCGCGAGAGCGTCGTCGATAATTATCTTATATCCCAGATACGCCGGGAAATCCACGACTCCCTGCGAATTGGGTATATATTCTATTAAGTCCTGTTTCTGTAAAGTCGTAAATACTGCCGAATGCATGGCAATCGCCTTTAAGTCAGACGCAGCGTCGCCGAGAAGCTGCTTCGCGTCGAGTACGGAACCCGCGGTTATATTAGCCGCCGCGCCGGTTTTACCCGAAATATCCACGCTGTGCGAATCTTTAAGGGCCTCGCCGAAAATCCCGGTCAATATAGAAATCAATATTTTCTGTTCCTGAATATTCCACCATTTCGCGATTTGCTCCCCGGCAGAAGTCATGGGGTCGCTCCCCGCGAGAGACCCGGCGAGTTCGTTCGAACTCCACGCCTTACCCCTGATTAAAACGGGCGCGATATCTTTACCCGCGCTGATTTTCTCCGGTACGAGAGCTTCGGAATCGCTCAGGACTTCGTCCGAACCCGTAAGAGGCTTCATAAACGGCATATTGACAGTTTTTCCGCCTTTTTCGATAAGGGAGTCAAGTAACGGGTTACTCTGCGCAATCCCGCTGTTAATTATCGCCGAGAGTTCTTTTGTCTGGTTGATTACATAAGGCGCGAAAAGCTCCGGTATAATCAAGTCCGCTATTTTTGTTTTTGCCATAATTTTAAAATCTCCTTTTAAATTAAATAAAAAAAATATTTTGTTTTGTTGTTGTTTTGGGTTTTTGCGCTTGACGTATTTTCTGCCAAAGCCCTCTTTTTTAAAGAGGGTGGCAGTCGCGTAAGCGGCTGACGGGTGTTTTTGAAATTTGACGCCGCGTGATGGGAGACGAAAACACCCGCCGTCTGCGGACGGCACCCTCTTTAAAAAAGAGGGCAAAGATAGTAATCACGTCAACTGCGTCCCCTACATAATCTTCTGTTTCGCGGCGGCGGCGAGATACTTCGCGATTTCCGGGTTTTCCCTGTATAACTGCGCTTGTTTCTCCATGTTCCAGTGTTCTTTCTCAAACGGATTTATTTCGCTGATTGAATCGAAACTCCCCTGCGGAGGCAGTATTTTCGATATATCGACGTAATTTATTTCGTCGTCGCCGTAAACTGTAAGATTATGCTTTTTTCTTGAATTTAAATCAAATAAATCCCACAAAAACCCTCCGTTTTCATCAGTCACCAGACTGTGCAGAACTTCTTTGAAATCCCTGTCTTTATTCTCCGGAGCGAATATAATCAAGTCAAAATCGTCCGAGACGCTTTTTTTCGTCCGTTCGTTCACAAATTCCAGCCCGTGTTCGCAAAGATAAGAATCAAACACAAATTCTTTTTCGAGCTGCGCGATAAAAAACAACGCCTGCTCTTCGGTTATGTCGCACCCGAACAAATTCGCCTTATGCATCAACTCTTCTTTCTCTTTGTCTTTCTCAATCCCGAAATGTTCGAAATCCCCGAAATTCCCCGAATCTTGATTAACGCCGCCGGCGTCGATTTCCGTTTTCATCATCATCTGAATTTTCCTCCCGTGTTTTTTAAAATTTATAAAATTATTTTTTGTATTATCCCCGCTATTCCCCGTCCAAAAAACTTTCGGACACTTTCCTGTCCTCGCCGAAAATAAACATCCTGAGTTCCTCAAGCTGAACCGCTCCCGCGTGATATCCCTGCAAATACTGCGTCCACGTCTCTGAAGCGTCCTCGAGAAGCGAATAGTTCCAGTTGAATTTAACCCGGTATTCTTCGTTTCCTGATTGTCTTGATTTTCCCGGCTCGCATAAATCAAAGGCGTCCGCGATAATATTAAACGCGCCCACTAATTTCTCAACCGCGTTCTCTATGTTTTTCCTCATAGCGTCTACGGTCGCGAAAGTATCCAGAGTGCCGCGCTTAATCGCGGTCGCCGTCGCGTTAGTAGTATCCAAATCCGTCAGCATGCCTTTGTTCACCGAGACGGCCTTCTCTAAGAGCCCGAATAAATAATCCAGACCCTCAAAATAGGACGTATGCCTGATTTCAGGCGAGAAAACCTCCCAGAAAGACTGCTTGTCCACTCCTCCGCCCGACCTGAAAAGCTTGTATAACCCGGATTCCGGCAGCTTGCTGTCTTTGTCGAATAATAAATCGTCCGCGCCGATAAACGCCTTTTTGTTTCTGTATTCGTCGGGTATTTCGTTGAGTAAATCAAGAATCATTTTAATCAGCTTGTCCTGACCGTAAGTAACCGGCACGCCGCAGATATTATTTAACCCCGAATCTTTTCTGTTGTCCACGGGGCATTTAATAACTGAAAAGAGCATCTGCCCCGCGTCCGATATCGATATAATCCGCGGAATCTTTTCCCACCCCGGAACTTTTGACAACTTAACCGGCATAAAATCGAAATCGCCCGGATTTTTATTGCCGCTGTTCTTATCCGTTATAACAAAAGCTTTGTTCTCGATTGCGCAAGAGCCGTCGTCTCCGAGGGTATGCTCCTCGATTCTGATATATTTTACCGGCTTGCCTCTGTTATTTCCGGAGTTTTCGCAGTCGACAAAAAAGTCGGCGATGAAGCCGGCCTTCGTTATGATTTCCCCGCGGCGTTCGATTACGAAAAATCTGCTCTGCGGGATAATATCGGCGTAAATCTTATTATTATGAATATATGGCTTTAAGATAATCCCTCCCGTCCCGAACGTCCTCGCCGTAATCAAACGCAGTTCCGACAGACAATTTTTAAGGCAGCCGTTTAAAAAATCAACCCGGCCGCCTTTATTATCGCTGTTATTTTTATCCGAAGAAATAATCTCCGCGGACGCTTCCGAACAGACTATATTGGCCAGCCTGTTCGACAGCAGCGAGACGATATTGAACTCGCTCGTATCTTCGTATTTCAAAACGTACCCGAGTTCTTTTACCCCTTGCGAATCGACTTTACCCGAAAAATTTTTGCCCGTGTAAAAAATTTTTTTTATTTTGCCTAAAAGCTGCGTTATATCTGTAAACATTTCTAAAATCACCTCCTTTTTTATTGTTTTTAATTGTTTTTGTTTGCCTTAAATTGTTACCGAATTGTTAACTGCCCGGAATTAAAAAAATCGCAAATTCTCACAAATTCACGATTTTATGCGGTTTATGCCCCGATTGAAGATTTCTTGACTCTACTATTATACCACATCTCGATGTAACATTCTATAACATTTTGTATCATCTTTTAAAAAAATCGAAAAAATTTTTCAAAAATATATAATTACTTGAAAAATCCTCTTGACTTTATTTAATTACTGATATATAATATAATCAGAAATAAAATATATCCCTATTATTTACTGCGTATCCATATTTATGCTTTATTACTGTCTTATATGATTGTGATTTCTTGACGTTTAATCCAATCAAAACAACACAACACAATAAGTAATAGCAGGAGGCGCAAATAAAAAGATGAGAACAGAAAAGATTAGGAGAAAAACCAAACCCGAAGTCAAAAAGACGAAAATCGAGGTGATTTTTGCGAAAACGGAAAAACTAACTATGCAGATGAAGGCGAAATCCGACGAAATCGAATACTGGAGAAGTTTCGCGTCGGTAACGTCGACGGACCCGGGCAGAACCGGCGGCGGCAAATCGAGGAGACCCGGCAGCAAAATCGAAGTATGCGTCGCGAAAATCATGGCGTTCGAAGAATCTATCGAGCGCGACATGGAAGAAATCATAGAACTTCAGGAACAGGCGAAGGAAATGATAAAAGCTCTTAATTCGCCTAAGCTGGAAAGTCTGCTGACCCACAGATATATATGCGGCAAAAAATGGGAGGACGTCGCCGCAATTCTGGGTTACAGCTACGTACATACGCAGAGGCTCAACGCGCAAGCCCTCGAAGAACTGCGTAAAATCGAGGAAAATCTCCCGTAGGGGCGCGCATCGCGCGTCCGCCGCCGGTGTAAAATCAACGCGGCAGGTTGATAAATTTATCTTTGCCCTCTTTCGCAAAGAGGGTGCCGTCCGCAGACGGCGGGTGTTTCTGTCTCCCCTCGCGCAGCATCAAATTTCAAAAACACCCGTCAGCCGCTTACGCGGCT
>WRMA01000067.1 GCA_009777355.1 Oscillospiraceae bacterium
ATCCCGCAATCCCCCCGTCGCTCCGCGACACCCCCCTTTAACAAGGGGGGCTTTGTCGCAAATTTTATCAACTGCGAAACTTATATTATTTATATTATTAAGCATATTTTTTTCTTCGAGCTCAAGCTTTAGTTTACGCGCGGCCTCTACTCCCACGTCGATTAATCCGGCTCCGTTTTTTATAACCCCGCCGATAATCTCTTTTATCATCGGGTAATGCGTACAGCCCAGAATCAGGGAAGATAAATTTAAATCTTTAAACTCCCTTAAATATTTTTCAGCCGTTAATCTTGTTATTTCATAGAAATCAACGTCGCTTACGTCTTCGTATTCGACAAGAGGCGCAAACAGAGGACACGCTTTCGTGTAAACTTCAAGCGAAGGGTCAAGCTCCGCGATATATCTCTGATACGCGCCTTTTGATATTGCGGCTTCAGTTCCTATAACGCCTATGCTTTTATTCCCCGTTCGTTTCGCGTTTCCGTAAGCTTTCAGGCACGCCGCCTCGACGACGCCGATTATAGTTATATCGGGGAAACTCTCTTTTAAACAGTCCATAGCGACGCTCGAAACCGTCCCGCACGCGGCGAGAATTATCTTGACGTTTTTGCTCAGCAAAAAATTTACGTCCTGCCGGGCGTATTTCTTTATATTGTCATACGACTGACTCCCGTACGGAAATCTCCCCGAATCTCCGAAATATACTATATCTTCTCCGGGAAGTATCTTTCTGATTTCCCGAACCGCGCACAATCCGCCCAACCCCGAATCGAAAACCCCGACCGGACGTATATCCGCGTTATTTATATTATTAATATTTTTTCACCTCTTATTTCCCGTCAACCGCAAGCCTTACTATTCTATCGCATAATTCTTCGTACGATATGCCGGCCGCCGCCGCTTCCTGGGGAAGCAGACTCGTCGGGGTCATACCCGGCAGAGTGTTCGCCTCCAGGCAGTAAATATTATTATTTTTATCTATAATAAAATCTATTCTCGAATAACTTCCCATACGAAGTATTTTATGTATTTTTAACGCTTCTTCTCCCATTTTCACTGAGATTCCTTCAGGTAAATCAGCGGGACATATCTCGTCCGTGAGTCCGAACTGATATTTGTTTTTATAGTCGTAAAAGCCGGCTTTGGGGATAATTTCTATTGCGGGCAGAGCTTCGCCGTCGAGAATCCCGACCGAAAATTCCCGTCCTTCGATATATTTTTCTATTAAAATCTTCTCCCCCGGCTCAATATATTTCACGGCGTATTCAAGAGCGTCCGCGTATTCTTCGGGAGTTCTCACAATCGAAACCCCGCAGCTCGAACCGCATCCGAGAGGTTTTACGACGAACGGGAACGAAATCCCTGATTCTTCCGGAATATTTGCCGGATTTATATCAATCGTCTCCCATTCGGGCGTTTTTATATTGTTATAAAGCATGAGAGTCTTCGCGATTTCTTTGTCCATTGCGAGAAGAGAGCCCGTATATCCCGTTCCGGTGTATAATATCCCGTACGCGTCGAATATCGCCTGGAGTTTACCGTTTTCGCCTATATCCCCGTGAAGTCCGAGAAAAACCAAATCGGAAAATTTACACAGTTCCATAACGTTTCCGCCGATAAGAGAATCCCCGCCGCCGGATTCTTCTTTTAGTTTATCCAAATCCGGCTCGCGTTCGGGAACTGAATAATTATATCTTCTTCCCGATTTCAAGTCGAAAAATAAACTTTCAAAATCCCCGGGTTCTGTCCTTACCCCCGTATATAAATCCAGCATACAGACTTTATATCCCGTATTGATAAGCGCGTTCGCGATTAAACTTCCCGACGAAAGCGAAACGTCCCTTTCGGGTCCTAATCCCCCCGCGAGAACAACGATTCTCATATGAATTTTATTCCCCTTTTGAATTTATTTATCACGAGTTATGCGTATTGTTTAAATTTGCGCCAGAGCCCTCTTTTTTAAAGAGGGTGGCAGTCGCGTAAGCGGCTGACGGGTGTTTTTGAAATTTGATATTGTGTACGGGGAGACAAAAACACCCGCCGTCTGCGGACGGCACCCTCTTTACGAAAGAGGGCAAAGATAGTAAATACATCAGCGCGTAACTCGTATTTATTTAAGCGTAAACAAGTCTTTATATATACTCAAAACAGTATACGGCTCGTCTTCACCCCAGAACACCCATCTTATATAATCCTCGGTCCAAATCGCGAACGGGATAAGGAAAAACCACAGGAATCCGTACTGCAAGCAAACCTGACCCAGAATATTTCCCGTCATTCCGGTATAATCCCAGATTCCCAGACCAAGCCATAAATTTAATATGCACCCCGAAATAAACTCAACCGCGAGGACTATAAGAGCGCCCAGAAGACATTGCCAGACTATCCTGCATTTATAAAATCTCGGCGACTGGTTGAGCGCGCCGATTAAAACCCCGCACAATCCACCGACCGGAAGCATGACTATATTCGTCCAGCCTCTCCATAATCCCTCGATAGTTAAGTAAATCATGCCCGTACACAGCCATAAAATTAATATTCTCGCAATTCTCGAAACTTTTGGTTTGTCTGCCGTATCAGCGTTATTCATACAATATCCCCCCGAATTATATAATTAATATTATAATATAAATATATTCTTGAATACGGGGATATATGATATTTATTATAACGGGCTATTTTTTATACTTCGCTTTTTGTTCCTCGACCATTTTTAATATGGACGGGATTTCTTCAAGCATGATTTCTTTGAAATCCTCTTCGTAATTATAAGTCAGGGAATCGAGAGAACGTTCGTTCATGCCTTTTATATATCCGGCAATCAAATCGAAATCTTTTTCGTAGCAATGCATAGAATTTGACCTGTGGGTATAAGTTCCCACGTCTATGCCCAATTCTGCCGCGATTCTCTCCTGAAGTCTTATAAGCGCGAAAGCGTTATAGAAAAACGCTTCGGGTAAATCGTTGCTCCTGAACAGAATCTTGCAGTGGAGCTCGGGTTTTTTATTTATTTTATTATCGCGTATAAAATACTGGATAGACTGCATACACGCGGGGTCGTCGTTTGAGCTGTCGATTTCAAAATCCCTGATGTTCATGACCGCTCTTCTGGAATAAGCGTTGCGTTTAAGCTCAGACAAAATAAAAGGGATTTGATATTTATATCTGTCGTGATAAGTATATTCCCAGACGTTTTCGTCCGCTCCTATCATAAAATCGAGAATACCGTCGAGGAGTTCCATTTCGTACTGCTGGATTTCGTGCGCCCCGCCGATAATAAGTCTGCTGATACGGGGTTCGGACGTCGGATTTTCGACAAAAACGGTCATAGAACATTCCTTTTGTTTTTGGTCATAGTCCGGACAGTCGACAATCTCGCCGTTTTCATAGAGTTCTTTAAGCGCGCTGTGATACGCTTCGGGGAGAGATTTCCCCGAGACAAAAATTTCTTTCATAATTTTTTTATATCCTTTCAATATTTTAACTTACCCGAAATAACATTATATAAATATTATACCAAAAAAAATAATAATCCGCAATAGAAAAACTGCGGATTATAAAAAATATTTTATATATAAATTATTTCCCTCGCCCCGTCAGCTCGTCAAGAGTTCCGAATCTATATCCCATGCCTTTCCATTCTTTTATAAGCGCGTCCATAATCGCGGCGTTCGTCGCAGACGTCGGGTGAAGTAAAACTACAGCGCCGTCGTGCGTCCTGTCAATGATTTTTTTTATGGATTCTCCGGGGTCGGGCTGCTTTTTTTCGTCCCAGTCCATATACGCAAGACTCCAGAATATGGTCTTATATCCCAGTTTATGATTATATTCGAGATTCTGTTTGGTAAACTCTCCCTTGGGAGGACGGTAATATTCAGATAGTTTATATCCCGTCGTCTCTTCAAATAATTTTTCCAGACCCTCGAGTTCTTTTTTATACTGCGCAAAATCTTTTATATTGCACATATTTTTGTGTTTAAGCGTATGGTTTGCGGCTGTATGCCCGGTCTCGACGATTTCTTTCATCAGCTCAGGATTCGTCTTAACTACGTTTTCCAGAATAAAGAACGCGCCTTTAACCCCGTGTCTATTTAAAGCGTCGAGACATTTCTTGACGTTTCCGTTTTCGTAACCGAAATCAAAAGTTAAATAAATAACTTTGCCGCTATCATTCCCGTTCGCGTTCGCATCCCCGATTGCGTACGCTCCGTAGTTTTTCAGCTCGTCGAGATTTATATCGAACGTCGGTCTCTCGCCGTTTTTCGACGGCACAGAGTACCAGCCGTAACTTTTATTTTCGATTAAATTATTATTATTTTCATGAGCCGAAACGACCGACGCAAGAAGAGCGATTAACGCGAATATAAACGCCGCAATCAGCGCAATCCCCGCAATATCGGATATAATCTTCGTTATTTTTTTGTTTTTCAAAATTTTTTACCCCGCTTTTTTATTTTCTGTTATTTTTATTATTCCCGGTTTTGAAAAATATATAAAATAAAAAAATACGCGGGGGATATTTTCCCCCGCGCGAAATATTTTTTATTTGTCTTTTCTTTTTTTATTTGCCGTAACCGTAAAATAAAAGTCCGATGGATATTTTATTTTATCGCCGGTTATTTTATTTTTATGTTTTATTGTCAACTTAAACCTGTCCCGGATAATATAATAATCAATATAAATTAAAATTAATTAAAGGAAGTTAAGGTTTTATTAATCATCCGTAAGGTTCCGCTCGTTTACTTCTTTATTTTTATATGTCTTTTTAAATTTAAATATTTATATATTTTTTACTGCATTTTAGAAAACGTTGCCGCAGCACAGTATGATGAGAATAACTATCACTATAATAATCAACCACCAGTTGCTGTTATTATCGCCGCAGCCATTATTAAAACAACCCATGAATCAATACCTCCCTTCTGTTAATATATTATGTCGGAACAGAAAAGAGTGTTACTTTCATACCGGTTCGCAGCGCAAATGTAGGGCGCGAGTTACGCAGTTGGTTTAAATTTACGCCAAAGCCCTCTTTTTTAAAGAGGGTGGCAGTCGCGTAAGCGGCTGACGGGTGTTTTTGAAATTTAATGTTGTGTACGGGGAGACGCAAACACCCGCCGTCTGCGGACGGCACCCTCTTTACGAAAGAGGGCAAAGATTGTAAATACGTCAAGCGCGTAGCTCGTGGGAGCATATTGCTTTCATTCGTCGTAATCGAGATACAGGGAGTCCGATTCGCTGAGATAGTCGGCGTCCGCAGAGTTCGACGTTTTTATATCCCTGTACGAACCGCAGTTCTTGCACTCTATGTGGACGGCGTTCCCCGCGAGAATGATTTTCCCCTCGAAAACTCCGCACTTGCAGAAAATCGCGCGCTTCTCGCACAGCCTCGACAGACTGTCCAGAGTCTGTCCGGTGATTTGATACGCCCTTATATGAAACGGTATCTGCCATTCCCCGTTATTGTTAATATCGTTATTATTATTATCGGAAACGTCCGGTTTGACGACTCCCGGAGGATTATCGTTTTCCGGATTTTTCCTATGCAGTTTAAATTCCGGCTCTCTCTCTTCGGGTCTCAGACCGAATAAATCCTCGAACGCTCCCAGTCCGCTGAATCCTTCAGGACCGTCGGGAATCCCGAAAAATCCCGAATCACCGGATTCCCCGGGAATATTAATACCGTTATTGTTTATATTGTTTATATTGCTTAAACCGTAATAACTTTCCAGCTCGCCCGCGTCGTAATCTCCGCCGCCGTCGTAATCTTCTTCGTAAGCGGCGAAAGTCTTCATCAGTTCCTCTTCGTTTTTTTTCAGGGCGTCGAACACTTTGTTGCTGCCGCCGATATAGCATATGTTTATCGCCGTGAACTTGCAGGTGAACGCGAACAAATCCTTCTGGAAAAACGCTCCAGACGACAAAGTAAAAGAATGGGAGTTCGGACACAGTATGCACGGCACGACTAACCTGAACTTATTGTTTTTCAGCGCCTGGACAATCAGTTCGCTTCCCGAACAGACGCATTTTATTTTAACGAGACTGCCGTCCATAGTAAATATATTTATTTTATTTAATATCGACATTCCGCAGTTCGGGCAATGATACCCGATTATTGTGTCCCTGCCTTTTATCATAAAACCCCTCTTTAAAATTTATTATTTATATATATTTATTTTTTATTTTTCTCTCTCTCGTAATAAAACAAATAGGCGTTCGCGACCCCCGCGTATTCCCCGAAATATTTTTTATAATCAAGATTTCTAAAATCTTCCGGATAATATTTCGCAAGCGTTTTCTTTATCCATACGTCGACGGGAAACGCATCGAGTTTATTATACCCGAATAACAGAACGCACGACGCGACTTTATCTCCCACGCCTTTGATTCGCTTTAAATATTCGACGGCTTCGGCCGTATCTAAACTATATATCAAATCGAGATTTATTTCGCCGGAGTTTATTTTTTTCGCCGCGTCCAGAATATATTTTTCCCTGAATCCCGCCTTTATAACCGCCAAATCTCCGGGAGTCAGATTCGCGATAGTTTTGCAGTCCGGGAAAGCGTGATAATTCCCATGAATTTTTTCGCCGTGATTTTCGCATAGTCTCCCGATTATTTTCCTTATCCTTGGGATGTTATTATTCTGGCTTATAATAAAAGAAATCAAACATTCGAACGGGTTCTGCCGTAAAATCCTTATCCCCGAACAGTATTTTGCGGCGTTCAGTAAATTTTCGTCGCCGTTTTTTTCCGCTCTTGATTTTATCGTATCATATATCTTTTTATAGTCTGTGTCAAAGTCGAAAAATTTACGCCATGTATTTTCGAAATCTTCCCGGCTCGTCTCAAAATATATTCTGTTATTTTCTTGATATATCCTCAAATATTTCCCGTAAGAGGACGTTTCAAAATCATTTTCGCCGAGTTTATTAAAATTGAGATACTGCCCGCATTCGAAAGTCTGCGTTAAGTCAAAATTAAAACCGCCCGGGTTTTCAGTTTCTATTATATTAATATCCATAAATAATTAAATCTCTTGACTATTTTTGTTTTTTTGTTTAAAATAATAAATATATTATTTTATTTAATTTAAAATTTTTAGAAGAGGCAAAATTTTATGCGCGAACACATCTACACGATACCCGTAAACGAAGCGTTCGATTTATATTCGGGCTGCCCGGTCTGCGCTCTGTACAAAAAACTCGAGGACAACGAACTCGATATTATTCTCGGCGCGGCCATGATGGAACCCGACACGAGAATACAGACGAACGACCGGGGATTCTGCGGCAAACATTTCGACATTATGTTTAACCTGAAAAACCGTCTGGGACTCGCCCTCATGATTGAGAGCCATCTTTCGCATAATATAATCAAAACCCTTAAAGGCGGCTTAATTAACGCAAATAAAAACAAGACGAAAAAACTGGAGAAGCAGAAATCAAGCTGCTACGTCTGCGAAAGAGTCGAACATTCGCTGTCTCTTATGCTCGAAACGGCCGCTCTTCTCTGGCGCGGAGAAAAAGAATTCAGAGATAAACTCTTAAACCAGCCTTATTTCTGCATGAGCCACTACCCCGAAATGCTTTCCGCCGGAGAAAAAATCCTACCGAAAAAATTATACCCCGATTTTGCCGGAGACTGCAGAAAAGTAATGGTTAAATATGCCGAAAAACTATACGCCGACGTTTCCTGGTTCGTTAAAAAATTCGATTACAACAACGAAAACGAACCGTGGGGCGATTCGAAAGACGCAGTCGAAAGAGCAATAAAATTTTTGTCCGGCTATAAAGACCTGGAAACCCTGAGGAAATAATTATTAATTATTTAGAAGCTGTATTCAACGCCGATTTTGTAGGGCGCGGCTTCCATGCCGCGCCGCAAAACACCGCCGACATTGGATTGGAATCCCCGGCGCGGCATGGAAGCCGCGCCCTACATTAGACCTTTTGCGAAATCACGTTATCATGTAATGTAGGGGCGGCCATTGGCCGTCCGTCTGAAAAACGTCAAAACGGCGTTGGTTTTGCGGACGCGCAATGCGCGCCCCTACAATCAGGATTTTAATTTCGCAAGAAGTCTATTAATATTTTGCCGCCTTTTAATACAGGTTCTCAGCCTATGAAACAATCGGATTTTGCTTCGGGAAATCCTTCGGTTATCTTCTTTTGTATAAACGGCAGGACGACCGCCTCCGTCTCGAAATGTCCGGACGTAACTATATTTAGATTAAACGATTCGTGAAGGTCGAGTATATCGCTGTATTTCCCCTCCCCGGTGAAAAAGGTGTCCGCTCCCGATTCGGCCGCGATTCTCCCGAAAGACATACCGTTTCCGCAGACTACCCCTATTTTTTTTACGTTTCCGCTTCCGATTATATAGGCGGCGTTGAACATCGCGTCGCACATGAACGCCGACTTGTAATATTTTTTCAGCGATTTCTTTACGTCGCTCACGAAAGTCCTCAGGCTGATTTCCCGGTTGAGCGTAACGAGTCTGCCTATCGGAATATTTTCGAAATATAGAGGCTCGGTTTCTTTCAGGCGTTCCCCGTCGGTTACGCTGACCGCGTTTATGAGGCAGTCGTTCACTCCGCCGCCGACTGAATCGAGCCTGGTGTGAAAAGACGCCGCGCAGATATTATTTCTCGCGAGAATCACGGCTTTTTTCGACGCGGCCGTGCTTAAATCAAGCTTTTTCAGAGGGTGGTACAACAGCGAATGATGCGATATTATGCAGTTATATCCGTGGGTTACCGCGTAATCTATAATATCGAAAGTTATATCGAGAACTATTAATATACGCCCGATTTCAAGATTATAGTCGACGCAGACCTCGACGCCGTCGTTATCCCCCGGCATAGAAAGGCTCCGCGGAAACTGATTGTCAAGATAGTCGATTAAATTCTTAAACTTCATAAATATTTACGCCTCCTTATTTTTTTATATTTCGCGTTCCAGCGCTTTTATTAAACACAGCTTCCCCGATTCGTATGTCAGACCGCCCTGCATAAACGCGGTATACGGCGGCTTTACCGGAGCGTCGGCGGATATTTCAATCGACGACCCCTGAACGAACGAACCCGACGCCATTATTACTTTGCAGTTATATCCCGGCATTTCCGACGGTTCCGGAACGACGTGTGAATCGACGGCCGACCCCGCCTGTATCCCCCCGATAAAATTTATCAGTTTATCCTCGTCCTGAAATTTGATTGTCTGGATTATATCGTATCTTCTGCAATTATATCCCGGTCTTACTTCATAGCCCAGCTTTTCGTAAATATACGCCGCCAGGCTTATAGTTTTTAGGCTCTGCGCGACTGTGTGCGGCGCGAAAAACAGACCTTTGTATATATCATAAGTCTGCCCCAGAGACGCTCCGACATGAGTTCCCAGCAGCGGCGCGGTCAGCCTGTACGACGCCATTTCAACGGCTTTTTTTGTCCCCGCGATATATCCCCCGCACTGCGCGATTCCTCCGCCGGGATTTTTTATAAGCGAGCCGATTGCCAAATCCGCGCCGTAATAGCACGGCTCATGTTCTTCGACAAATTCGCCGTAACAGTTATCGACGACTATATATATATCGGAATCTATTGATTTGACAAATTTCACAAGTTCGCCTATACCCTCCGATTTGACCGTTATTCTGTCTTTATATCCTTTTGATTTCTGTACAAATATAACTTTAACGGATTTTCCCTCGCCGCCCCTTAATATTTTTGATATCGCCTCGAAATCAAACGGGCAGTCCTGATTATTTATAATTTCAGTCTGCATATATTTAACGCCGAAATCGATAAGCGAACCGGTATTTTCCCGATTTTCAATCCCGGGTCTAATCCCAATCGGTCCGAGAAGAGTGTCATAGGGCGCGCCGGTTACTGACAGCATAATATCCCCCGGACGGAGAAGCCCGAAAAGTCCGATAGTAATAGCGTGGGTTCCCGAAACTATATGAGGTCTCACGAACGCCGCCTCACTCTCGAAAACGTCCGCCCACACCAAATCGAGAACGTCTCTGCCCCTGTCGTTGTAGCCGTAGCCGGAACTGTTGTTAAAACAGGCGTCGGACACTCTGCGCCCGGAAAAAGCGTCCATGACTTTCTTCTGGTTTTTAAACGCCGTTTTATCTATATATTCAAAATAATCCTTTAGTTTAAACTCGCCTTCGTCAATCAAATTATTTATTTTTTCACTATTCATTTTTGTTTCTACTTATTCATTTTTTATTTTTTCTATGTATTCGAGTATTTGCGCTTTCTCAAATTCGCTCAGCCTGACGTATCTGTCTCTTATTTCGTTTATCTCGTTTTCTGTCGGCGGCCGGGCGTTTTTCCCCGTTCTGCCGTAAACTGAACGCGCCCCGTTCCTTTTGTTTCTTATCTTTTCAGATTTTCTTGATTTCTTCGAATATCCCGCTTTTTCTATGCGTCCGTTAAAAACTATTTCGTCTACGTCTATATTTAATATACGGAAAATCAGCAGTCCTATGCATATCTCTTCAGCCACGTTGTCTTTAAGAAAAAGCGCGTTGAGGTCAATCAGAGGTATCCCGCTCGCGCTCGAAAAATCGGCGACGCTGCCGTATTTATCGACAATCAAATCATACAGAACCGAACTCGTTTTTCTTGATTCCGCCGATTTCTTCGCTTCTTTTATTTCTTTCTTCACTTCTTTAACTTCTGTTGCTTCTTTCAGTTTCATAAATAATAAACCCGTATATTTTCCAGACTTCGAGGGCGGCAAAAACGCCGCCCCCTAATATTTCGATTCAGAGATTAAAGTTAAACAACATCAGAATGACGCTTTTGCAAACTCAAACTCCCCCAGTCGTCTGCGGACGACAGCCCCCTCAAAGAGGGAGCCGGGGAAATTATGCCCAAAGCCTCCCTCAGCCGCGAAGCGGCGATTGAGGGGGGTGTCACGAAGTGACGGGGGGAGCGGATTTGAGCTTTTTTCAAGTTGTTTCATAATACTTTAATTTATTCTGCTTAACTTTTCTTTTTCGTGACCAAGACCAGTATAACCACGATAACTATCACGGCCGCGGCGCCTACTATAATCCAGAG
>WRMA01000068.1 GCA_009777355.1 Oscillospiraceae bacterium
TATTTTTCGCTTGTTATTTCGTTTTTGCCGCCCAGTTTTATAAATGCGGACAGCGCGGCGGCAGTCGAGTTTGCGTTTTCCGTTTTGCCCCAAAATTCGACAAAAGTTCCGTTCTCTCTGATATTATTTCCGAAAAAATTAAAAATCGCGTCTGTAAATTCTACTGTCCATTCGAACGGTTCGCGTTCGCCCGCAATATCCAGAACCTGAAAAGTATAAGCCGTAATATCAATATCTCCGGAATTTCCCGAAAGAGAGAAACCTCCGTCGGATTTCTGCAAACCGGAAAGATAAGATATAGCCTGACGAAAACTAAAATTCTCTCCCGAAGTAAAAAGCGCGAGATAGGCGAAAATATAATCGTTGATTGTGTAATTATTATCCGCTGGGTTTTCTTCGAGAAAATCCTTTAATTTTGATTTATATTCGCCGTAGTTTTCAAAATGCGCTTCGTCCGCGCCGATTGCGAGAGCCGCGTTAGCCGCAATAACATAAGAAGCGGCTTTTATATTGGTTTCTCCCCCGTCAAGCGAGTTTAAAACGTCGCCGAAGCCTTTGTAATCCATAGGATTCTCTCCGGCGTTGTATACTGCGAGAATATCCCACCACGAAGTCATGCCGTTTTTTCTGTAGGACGCTAAAATATTGCTTAATATCTCGCCGGGGTCGCCGCTGTCGAAATCATAGTCATAAATATCGGAAGAACCGCATGACTTCAGAAAAAATACAGATAATATAATTATAACTGCGTATAAAATTTTTATTCGCATTACCGATTTATCTCCCCTGCGATTTTTTCGGTGTCGGACGCAATCACAAGCTCTTCGTTCGTCGGAACGACAAAAACTTTTACGGCGCTGTTTTCGTCAGAAATATCGACGACGGATTCTTTCGACTGCTTCGCGTTATTATTTTTGCCGTCGTCTGTTTTAATCCCCATAAATTCAAGGCCGGAGAGCGAAAATTTACGCAGCTCGGGGTTATTTTCGCCGATTCCCGCGGTGAATACTACCGCGTCGAGACCTCCCATAGCGGCGGCGTACGAGCCTATATATTTTTTTATGCCGTAAATAAGTATCTCGAGGGCGAGAGCGGCGTTTTCGTCTCCCTCTTCTTTTGCGTCAATAACGTCCCGCAGGTCGCTCGAAACTCCCGAGACTCCCAGAATACCGCATTTTTTATTCATAAACTCGTTCATCTCATGAGGAGTAAAGCCTTTTTTCTCGAGAATATACAAAACGATCGCGGGGTCCATCGCTCCGGTTCGCGAACCCATTATAATCCCGTCGAGAGGCGTGAATCCCATGCTCGTGTCCATGCATTTGCCGCCTTTTACGGCCGATATCGACGAGCCGTTGCCGAGATGGCACGTAATTATTTTTGTCTCTTCCGGGTTTTTGCCGAGTTTTGCGAGAGCGTCGTTCGCGAGCTGCGAGACATAGAAATGCGACGTTCCGTGAAAGCCGTATTTCCTGATTTTATATTTATCGTAATATTCTTGGGGAACGGGGTAAAAATAAGCGTGTTTGGGCATACTCTGATGAAAGGCCGTGTCGAAAACGAGAACCTGCGGGGTTTCGGGCATAAACTCGAGGCAGCCTTCTATTCCCATCAGGGCGGCGCCGTTATGCAGAGGGGCGAGTTCCCGGCAGTTTTCGACTTCTTTTATGACCTCCGGGGTTACGAGAACCGATTTGGTGAAATACGGTCCGCCGTGGACCACCCTGTGACCTATGGCGTGGATTTCCGACATTGATTTTATTACGCCGCGTTCTTCGTGAATCAGGGCGTTCACCAGGGCTTTTATAGCCTGAGAGTGGGCGGGCATCGGCTCTTCAAGAATAAAATCCGGTTTGCCGGGGACTTTGTGAATTAATTTTCCGTCTATGCCTATTCTTTCGCACAGACCTTTTGCGAGAACCGATTTGTCGTCCATATCAAACAGCTGATATTTTACCGACGAGCTGCCCGCGTTTATAACCAATACGTACATAAATAAAAAACCTCCGAAACATCTTGTTTTTTGTTAAATATTTTTACTTCGCCGATAAACATTATACATCAAAATTCATCTATTTACAATAGTTATTTGCATAATTTAAATATTTTAGATATTTTATATAATTTTTACGCCTTTATATAACATAAAATTTACATAACGGCTATTGACAAAATAAAAATAAAAATATATAATTTTATATATGATATAATTTTTATTTACAAACCGGAAAAGAGAGGTGAAGCCCGAGATGGAACCCGGAAGTACCTGCAGCCCTGAACCTGACGGGCGGCGCCGATATATTTTAAAATATTAAAAAATAAAAGATGTCCCCCAATTAATAGCTGATAACTAATAGTTAATAACTAATAGCTTATTTAGTTATTCAAGAGGGCTGTACCTTCCCAAATTAATGCTGATTACATAGTTGTTTATGCAAAAAATTTAAGAAACGGGGGTACAAACCAAATGAATGTAAACGCGAACGCAAACAATTCCGATACCGACGTTTTTAAACTTGTCAGCGGAAATCCCTTGAACGTCTCTAAACTCTACGAGGTTTTCGCGCATATGAACACCGTCGACATAGCCGAGATTTTTGAAAACCTCAGCAGCGAAAAAGTAATCCAGATATTCAGGCTGCTGCCGAAAAGTATGGCGGCGGACGTTTTTTCCTATATAGAATCAGACAATAAGCAGATTATCATCGAAGCTCTCACCGACGGCGAAGTAGCCAAAATCATGGACGAGCTTTTCGTTGACGACGCCGTCGACTTCATCGACGAAATGCCCGCGAACGTCGTCAAGCGCGTATTGAAAAACGCGGACGAAACGAAGCGGCGTTTCATAAACCAGTTTTTGCAGTATCCCGACGATTCCGCCGGAGGAATAATGACCGCCGAATACGTCGATTTAAGAGAAGACTATAAAGTCCGGGAAGCTTTCGACTATATCAGAAAAACCGGAGTGGACAAAGAAACTATATATACCTGTTATGTGATAAGGCGCGACAAACTGCTTGTCGGAGCAATCTCCGCGAAAGCTCTGATGCTTGCCAATCCCTATGACAGAATCGGCGATATTATGGACAAAAATATAATATTCGCGCAGACTCACGACGACCAGGAGGCCGTCGCGGGATTATTCAGAAAATACGGGCTGCTTTCTTTGCCCGTGGCAGACAAAGAACAGAGGCTCGTTGGGATTATCACCGTCGACGACGTAGTTCAAATCATAGAAGAAGAAACGACGGAGGACTTTGAAATAATGTCGGGCGTTACCCCGTCTGATAAATCATATATGAAAATGTCGGTCTTTGAAATATTTAAGAACCGTATTCCGTGGCTTTTGCTGCTTATGGTTTCGGCGACGTTTACCGGGATTATCATATCTTCGTTTGAACACGCGCTTGCCGTTCATATAGCGCTGGGTATGTTTATACCCATGCTAATGGACTCCGCGGGAAACTCCGGGAGTCAGGCTTCCGTCACCGTTATACGCGCGATATCCCTTGGCGAACTCGCTTTTTCTGATTTAATGCGGGTCGTGTGGCGGGAAATCCGCATAGCCTTATTCTGCGGCGGCGCTCTTGCGGCGACGTGTTTCGTAAAAATTTTAGTTATAGACATGATGATATTACAGGCGAAAGGCGTAACCGTTTCGGTTGCCCTGGTAGTAAGCGTGACCCTTGCGTTCACTATTTTATGCGCGAAAGCCATAGGCTGCGTCATGCCTCTCGTCGCGAATAAAATCGGCTTCGACCCCGCCGTTATGGCGAGTCCGTTTATCACGACGGCCGCGGACGCAATCTCCCTTTTGATTTATTTCCGGATAGCGACGATAGTTTTACAGTTCTGAAATAAAAAAACAGACAGACCTGTCTGTTTTTTTTTATTTTACGCGAAAACTATTCCGTCTTTGTCATAGATTTCTATTTTGCGTATAAAATAATCTTCAATATTATATTTTAAATTTATTGCTTTAACTATATTTTCGGGGTTCAGATATATACTCTGATTTGTTTTTAATACTGCGCTTATGATTTTATATTCTTGATTTTCTTCATCTAAATATTTCAAGTCTGTAATATAATCTTTTAGATTTATTATTATCCCCGGTTTTTTCTCTGCAAAAACATCCTCGCTTAACATCTTCTCGATTTCTTTTATTTCAGAATTTTTTATATATATTTCAAATTTTGTACGGTCTATATCTTTGAAATTTCTCTGCGGCTCGTAAATTTCGATTATATTTATTCCAGTAGGGAAAAATTTTTTAATATCGGCCGCCGAATTAATAATTCCGGACGCATGAATACTTTTTATTTTTATATCGGCAAATTCGCAGAAGCTTTCGGTTCCGAGTGAAATCGCCGACGCGAAAACTATTTTCGGACGGGGGTTAAACCCTTCGGAGTGAATTATTTTTGTTTTCGCCCTTGCGAGAGAGCGCGCGAACACCCGGTTTAAATCAAGATGGGATATATATTTCGCGAGTCCTGTCTTTTCAAATTTTATTCTTAATAATTTCTGCCCGTTTAAATTATTTATATCTATACTCATAAACAATAGTCACCGCCTTTATTTTTGCTTACTCCGCAGCCGGAGCACGACTCGCGGCAGTTGTCAGTAGTTATCCCGAGCTTTGACTTTTTATTTTCTGATATTAAAAATTCTTTTGATACTCCCGCGTCGATAAATTCCCACGGCAGGATTTCGTCGTAATTATATTTTCTCTCGCAGTATTCTTCCATTGTTAAGCCGCAGTTTTCGAACGCTTTTTCCCAGATTTCAAACTTAAAAAACTCGTCCCAGCCGTCAAAACGCGCGCCCAGACGATACGCTTCAAGCAAAACTTTCGATAATTTTCTGTCTCCGCGTGAAAACGCGGCCTCGAGTTTTGATATTTTCGCGTCGTGATAATTATATTTTATTTTATTAGAGTTTATTTCGTCTTTTAATAATTTTTGTTTTCTGATTAATTCCTCGTAAGAGTTCTGCCCCTCGAAACAAAACGGCGTATGGGCTTTGGGAACAAAAGACGCGGCGCTTATCGTTATCGTCAATCCTTTGTTTTTTTGTTTGTTTTCGCGTTTATAATATAATCCGGCGATTTTTTTCGCGAGCCGGGCGATTTCTTTTATATCTTCGTCGGTTTCGCCGGGGAGTCCGAGCATAAAATATAATTTTACGCCGCTTCTGCCCGAATTGAACGCCGTTTTTACCGCTTCTTCGATTTCTTCGTCAGAGAGATTTTTATTTATAATATCCCTCATTCGCTGCGAGCCGGCTTCCGGCGCGAAAGTCAGCGCAGTCTGTCTTACTCTCGACGTCTTATCGAGCAAATCCTGAGAAAAGGCGTCTATTCTCATGGACGGCAGCGATAAATTTACATTTGCCTCGTCAGTCCAGCAGGTGAGTTTATTTGTAAGTTCGGCTAATTTTGAATAATCGCTTACGGATAGAGACGCGAGCGAGATTTCAGAATAGCCCGTGTTCTCATAAGTTTCCAGGGCGATTTGATTTAATTTACCGGGGGAGCGTTCCCTTACGGGTCTGTAAATAAAGCCCGCCTGACAAAAACGGCAGCCTCTTATGCACCCTCTGAAAACCTCGAGGGTTATTCTGTCGTGTATCGCTTCTATGCTTGGTACGACCGGATTAACGGGCGCGTACGCGCCGTCAAAATTTTTTACTATGCGTTTATTAATTTTTTTAGTTCCCGCCCCCGGCATACCGGGAGCGTAAACGCCTTCGATTTTGTTTGAGCAATCCGCCAAAAACTTTGCTTTGCCGCCGGGAGAACAAAATACGCCTTTAAGCTTATATTCTCTGTAAAGTTCAACTACTTCGCATATGACTTCCTCGCCCTCGCCTATAACAAACAGGTCAAAGATTTCGGCTAACGGCTCGGGGTTATACGCGCACGGTCCGCCGCCTATAATAACCGGCGAATCTTCGCCGCGTTCGCTTGCGGGAGCGGGGATTCCCGATAAATCAAGCATATGTAATATATTAGTATAAGACAATTCATACTGGAGCGTGAAGCCGATAAAATCAAAATCTTTCAGCGAATCTCCGCTTTCGAGAGCGTATAAATCAAGATTATTCCGTCTTAACTGCTCGGTCATATCGTCGGCGGGAGTAAACGTTCTCTCGCACCAGACATAGTCCAGAGAATTTAAAACTCCGTAAAGTATTTTGACCCCCAGGTTCGACATGCCTATCTCGTACATATCCGGGAACGCGAACGCGAATCTAACGTCTATTTTTGATTTGTCTTTTATTACTTCGTTGTATTCCCCTCCGGTATACCTTGCCGGCTTCTGGACTTTTCTTAAAATCTTTTCGTAATCTTTTTTTATCATTTTATGACTCCGAACCTCCGCCGCTTTCCCGCGTTTTATATATTTCATATATTCTGTAAAGCATAATCCCGTCGAAGTCTAAAATATACGAGCCGTTTTTTTCCGAGGCTAAAAATATAACCAGCCAGATATCCGAAGCCGTGAAATAAACGCAGACGAAACTCGCGAGGACAAATATAAAATCCCCGACCATAAGAGAGATTATATACGGCATAACTCCCATAATCAAAATATAAATAACGGAAGCAAGCCGGTACTGCCGCACTTTTACCGGTTCGGTAAGACAGCAGTACGGCTTCTGCGTTTCTTTTATAATTTTAAACTTTACGGCGTCGAACCCCCCGGGAGCGAACGCCGAGAGTATAACGGCTTTCGCGAGAATCGCCGCTCCCATAATCACAAACACTCCCGCGGCGAGTATAATAATCTCGAGAATAAAAGTGGCTTTGAAAAACGTCGCGAAAATATTCGCGTAATCATGATAAAGAAGATAAACGGATACGCCTATTATATAGAGCGGCATAAGCAGGGCGAACGAGAGCGCGTTTATTTTTCCGACGCTCGCGAACTTTTCGGATTCGTAATACCTGTCCTTATCGAATTTGTTTAAATCTTTCGTAATCATAATTAAATCACAAATCCTCGCCGTCTTTAAACTTCAGCTCTTCTTCCCCGCCGTTTCCGGTACCCGCGCCGGTTCCGTTGTTGTTTCCGTTTCCCTGAGACGGAGGAGTAGGAGGCTGCTGCTGCTGCTGCTGATTAGGCGGAACCGGAGGATAAATCGTCGCGAATCCTCTGCTTCTCATTCTTCCCAGCAAGTCCATCTGTTCTTTCTTGCGCGCTTCTTCCCTGCGTTCTTCTTCTTCCCTCGCTCTTTTTTCCGCTTCCTCGCGGACTTTTTTGTTCTCTTCCTCGCTCTTGCGGCGTTTCTCTTTCACCATTTCCTCAAGCTCTTCAAAACTCGGCTCTCCCGCCATTGCCGCCTCGAACTGCTCTCCGTCCATGACTTCGTATTTCAGCAGAAACTCCGCGATATAATCCAGTTTCTTTCTGTTGTCGATCAGAATCTTCTCGGCTGAATTATACGCTTTGTCAACCATGAACTTAACTTCCTCGTCTATTTCTGACGCGATTTTTTCAGAGAAATTACGCGCGGAGTTTAACTCCCTGCCAAGAAAGACTTCTTCGTGACCCGAGCCGAAAACGATAGGGCCGAGCTTGTCGCTCATGCCGTACTGCGTTATCATGCGCCGCGCCATAGACGACACCCTCTGTATATCGTTCGACGCTCCCGTCGATATATCCTCGAGAACGAGTTTCTCCGCTACCCTTCCCCCGAGTAAAATAACGATTCTCTCTTCCATTTCGCTTTTGGACATTATATTCTTATCTTCTTTCGGCAGAGACATAGTGTATCCGCCCGCCCCGCCTCCGGTGGGAATAATCGAAATCTGGTGCACGGGGTCAGACGTTTTGAGAAACCGGGTCACTATCGCGTGGCCCGCCTCGTGATACGCGACGAGTTTCTTCTCGTGTTCGCTTATTACTTTCGATTTCTTCTGAGGACCCATCATGACTTTGAGCATCGCTTCCTCTATGTCGTTCATGCCGATTAGTTTCTTTATTTTTCTCGCTGCGAGAAGAGCCGCTTCGTTTAATAGATTTTCCAAATCGGCCGGGGTAAACCCCGCGGTCGTTTTCGCGATTACTCCGAAATCTACGGACTCTTCAAACGGCTTGCCCTTGGCGTGAAGCTTCAGGACTTCCTCCCTGCCTTTTATGTCCGGATAATTGACTGTGATTTGCCTGTCGAAACGTCCGGGCCTTAAAAGCGCGGGGTCGAGAATATCGGGTCTGTTCGTCGCCGCCATAACTATAACGCCTTCGTTTGTGCCGAAGCCCTGCATTTCTACCAGTAACTGATTAAGCGTCTGCTCTCTTTCGTCGTGGCCTCCGCCGAGTCCGGCGCCCCTGTGACGACCTACGGCGTCGATTTCGTCTATAAATATAATACTCGCGGGGGATTTTTTCGCGGTGTCGAACAAATCCCTGACTCTCGACGCTCCCACCCCGACGTACATCTCGACGAAATCAGAGCCCGATATAGAATGGAACGGAACGCCCGCCTCGCCCGCGACGGCCTTCGCAAGATAAGTCTTACCCGTTCCCGGAGGACCGACGAGCAGAACCCCCCTCGGGATTCTCGCGCCGAGCTCAACGAACTTAATCGGGTTTTTCAGATAATCGACGACTTCCCGAAGCTCTTCTTTTTCTTCGTCCATTCCGGCTAAATCGCCGAAATAGACTTTTTTCTTTTCGTCCGTTCCGAGCCTCGCCTTAGCCTTGCCGAACGACGAAATCTTCCCGCGTCCGCCCATCGCGTTGTTCATGAAGAACACCCATATCGCAATCAAGACGACTATAACGACGAAATACGGGATAATACTCACCCACCAGGCGATTTCCGCCGCTTTCGATATATCGTACGTATCGAGATTGCCGTATGCGCCGTTCTCGTCGATATAGTCTTTCAAATCGTTATAATACAGAGCCAGGCTGCGCAAACGATAGGACACCTGCTGGCCGTTGGTAAGCGTCAGTTTGATTTCGTCGTTCTCCTCTATAACGAACTCCCTTACCTCGTCCCTCCGGAAATAGCCCACTATATCGCTGTAAATCACTTTTTCGGGTCTGTTCTGCTCGAAAAAATACCCCGCGACGAAAATAATCACGACAATCAAAAACAGATACAGTAAAATTATACGCAAACTACTACTTTTCATCAATTAAAACTCCTATGATTCATATGTATAGATTTTAGATTATATTATATAATCTTATGTGTAGACTTTCTCGTCGAGAGCGGCGACGAACGGCAGACTCCTGTATTTTTCGCTGAAATCCAGACCGTAGCCGACGACGAACTCGTTCTCGATTTGCTTGCCGGTATATTTAACGTAAATCTCCCTCTCTCTTCTCTCCGGCTTGTCGAGAAAAACGCAGAAATCTATATTTTCAAAGCCCTTGTTTTCAAGATAATCCCTTAAATAACTCAGCGTATTCCCCGAATCGAGTATATCGTCCACTACCAGTATATCGAAATTTTTATAGTTTTCGAGTTCGGAAAACTCTATAACTTTTATATCGCCCGTAGAAACCGAACCTTTGCCGTAGGACGACGCTTTTATAAACGTAACCTCGAGTGGGATATTTATACGCCTGATTAAATCCGACGTAAAAATAAACGCGCCTTTCAGAATACCGCAGACCAGAAGTTTCCTGTCTTTATAGTCCCGGTTTATTTCGTTCGCTATACGGCATATTATTCCCTTTATTTCTTCTTCCGATACAAGTATTTTTTTGAAATCCTCCATTTTTTTACATCTCCCGTTATTTATCAATCTATAATTAATTTACATTTTAACTATTTTATCAGAATTAACCGCTATAATTATTAAATAAATTGTAAATATTTTAAATTTTACGGCTTGTTTTTTTATTTTTTATTTTTTTTAATATTAATTTATTTTCAGTTATAAACGCGGTAACGAATCCCGGCAAATCCAGAGATTTATTAATATTACTGAAATTTCTGTATTTTCCTATAAATTCCTCGACGTATAAAATATGCCTGTATTCAAGTTTTCTGATATATTTCAAGTCCTCCGTTCCGGAAAAAAACGCTTTCTCATAAAGCTTCGATATGATTGCGCGCCGTAAAGCCGTATGGCTTGACAGTAAAAAATCTATCGTTATAATATTATCATTTTCTTTTATTGTATCTTCCGCCAAACTATCCGTAAAATCAGAGAGAGTCCGCATTATTTCAGACGTTTTAAATATATTTTCGTCTGAATTTTTAAATCTTTCCTTTAATTTTGACGCTATGTTCAATCTTATAAAATTTCTCGCGTATAAAACTTCGGAATTTGTCGCGTCCTCTGTGAAATCAATATTATTTTCTTTGCAGTAGTCCAGAATATCCTGTTTTGAACATAGCAAAAACGGACGTATAATATTATTATTAACGGGAGGAATCCCCCTTAATCCGTCGCTTCCGCACCCTCTGGCTAAATTAAGCAGAACGCTTTCCGTGTTATCCGGCAAAATATGCGCCGTCGCGATTTTCACTCCGCCCAGAATATTTGCCGTTCCGTTCAAAAAATCATATCTCTCGTCTCTCGCGGCTTCCTCGACGCTTTTTTTTGAACTCTCCGCGATTTCGGGAATATTGCGCCTGTCCGTGAAAATCTCGACGCCGTATTTTTTACAGGTCTCAACGGCGAATCTTTCGTCGCCGTCCGCGGCGTCCCCGCGTATCATGTGATTGAGGTGCGCGGCGAAAACTCTTTTTACTCCGAATTTTTTAACCAGATAAAACAGCATAGCGGAAGAATCGCTCCCGCCCGAAAAGGCCGCGAGAACATTATCGCAATCGTCAATCATGCCGTATTCCTTTATTAGTTTCTCCGCTTTTTGCTCAAGTTTCATATAAATTAATAATTTTACTATTTATTACCAGTCAATATCGTTGTATCCTACTGCGCGTCCGTTTCTTATATCGTCGTCGCCTTCGTCAATTTCCCTGCGTTCTGCGGGCGTCACTTT
>WRMA01000069.1 GCA_009777355.1 Oscillospiraceae bacterium
GCTCCAAACCCGCCCTGTATCAAGCTAAAAGATGGAGGGCAGGTTATGAAACACGATAAAACAGATATAAGATTGCACAAAGTAAAAATAAAATACGGCAAAATAAATATAGAGTTATTCGTAGAATTTGTAGTAATCCACGAGGACAGCGTCGAAATCAAATTCGCGTTCAACAGAGGCAGTCCGAATAATCCTGCCGAAGCGTATGCAAATAATAATTATGACGAAACCTTGAACGCAAACAAAACAATCGAAACAGAAAGAAAGCCCGTTTTATGCGGGCTTTCTGAGCCGGTATCTGTAAACACATACTGGCGTGGTGGAGGCGGCGGGAATCGAACCCGCGTCCGAAGACCTTCGTCTAAAACTTTCTACGGGTGTAGACCATGCTTTTGTTTCCCGCCGCGCATACGCTCACGGTCAGGCTTATGCCGCGGTAGCTTCATCGTTACAAATCAAACCGCAAAGCTTGAGTTTGATTCGTTCACTGCTGTCGTGACGCCCGGAACCGGAGCCGCAGTGCTCTGCCGGCCGGACGGCAGCGGGCTTAAGCCGCTGCTGCTAATTTATTATTGTTAGCGTTTAATTTTTAATTTGCTCGAATTTTAAGTGATTCCGCCTCACTACCCGCTTATTTTAGACTCGAATCCCCGTCGAAACCTTTACGCCCCCGTTTTTTTAGTTAATAGCTAATAAATAATAGTGAATAGCTATTAACTGTTATTTTATTCCCTGATTCTCTCTTTCGCATATCTCTCGCTCTCCCGTCTGCGGGACCTGTCCGCTATATCGTCTCGCTTGTCGTAGAGTTTTTTGCCCTTGCATAACCCTATCTCAATTTTTACGCGGCTGTTCGAAAAATATACGCATAACGGAACAAGCGTATACCCGTCTTTTGACACGTAATAATACATTTTTATTATTTCTTTTTTATGCATTAGCAATCGTTTTAATCTCAAAGGGTCTTTATTAAATATATTGCCTTTTTCATAAGGCGATATATGAAACCCCGTCACGAATAATTCGCCTTTGTCCACATAACAGTAAGAATCCGTAAAATTTATCTTTCCCGCTCTTATGGATTTCACTTCCGTTCCGAAAAGTTCAATCCCCGCTTCAAAAGAATCCTCCACGAAATAATCATGACGGGCTTTTTTATTCTGCGCGACGATTTTTCTCCCGCCATGCGTTTTATTTCCGGTTTTATTTTTTTCTCCCGCTATAACCGTCACTCTCCTTTTGCGTCAGCCTGAATAAATCAGTTTCTATAATATATACTATTATATCACACTTTTTTATTCTTGTAAACAGGAATTTTCAATTTTAATCTCTATATTTTCAAAACCGGGAAATTTATCGAAATTCTGCTCTGTAAAATATTTGCCGTCCGCAAGTTTAACCCCCAGGATTTCTTCGAGTATTACCCGGTAATACCATGCCGAAGAACCCGTGTACCAACTCCAGCCGCCTCTGCCCGTATGGGATTCGTTCGAATATATATCCCCCGATAAAACATAAGGCTCGATTCTGTATATATCCGCGAGTTTTTTGTCCGAACATCTTATTGCCGGATTAAGAGCCTTTATAATTTCCAAGCCTTTTTTATAAAACTCTTCAGACCCGGACCCGATTCCGGAGTTATGCGCGGACGCAAGTTTTGCGTAAGTCAAAAATCCAAGCGCGCCCCATACCGCCGCGTGCGTGTACTGTCCTCCGTTTTCCCTGATTCCCGCGACGTAGCCTTTTATATATCCCGGATTCTGCGCGCCGTTATAAAAAGGCGGCGTAAATAATTTCAGGATTTTATATTCTTCGTCAAATAAATTCCGGTACGCCGTATTAAGAGAAACTTCGATTCTTCCGAGATATTCGTCTTTTAATTCAGAGTCTTCAAAAATTCCCGCCGTAATCGCCGCGAACGCCTGCGGAAGTATATCGATTTTACATTCGTCCCCGTCTTTCGAACCGAGTTTTACTCCGTTGTCGTAAAATCCCCTGATATATCTGTCGCCTTCAAAGCAATGCGTTTCTATTGCGCTCCTGATTTTTTTTATTTCTTCCCTGTAACGCGCCGCAGTCTCCGTTTCGCCCATTCTCTCGCATACCGGAATAAACGAGTCTAAAACGATAATCAGAAACTGAGCGAGCCATACGCTTTCGCCTTTTCCCTCCGCTCCGACGAGCGTCATTCCGTCGTTCCAGTCGCCCGAACCCATCAGGGGCAGATTATGCTCCCCGAATTTCAAGCCGTATTCTATGCTTTTTATACAGTGTTCATATACGCTCTCTCTGATTCCGGATTTCTCCGGTTCGCTGTACCTTTCTTTTTCGTCTTTTCCCAGAGGAATATCTTTAAGATATTCTATTTTTGCGTCGAGAATATTTATATCCCCCGTTTTTTCTATATAAAACGCCGTGACGTACGCCAGCCAAAGATAATCGTCGGAGCATTTCGTTCTTACCCCTCTGTGCGCTTTCGAATCCGGCGTTTTTATATTATGCCACCAGTGCTGAACGTCGCCCTCGGTAAACTGGTGCGCCGCCGCTCTGTATATATGCGCTTTTACAAGCTCCGGCGCGGCGTATACGAGAGCGCTCATGTCCTGGAGCTGGTCTCTGTAGCCGAACGCCCCGCTCGACTGATAGAACCCCGTTCTGCCGAATATTCTTCCGGTTATATTCTGATACGGAAGAAAAGTATTAAACATAAATTCAACCGCGCGCGACTCTGCCGAATCGTCTCTTATTTTCAGCTTTATTCCGGGCATATATTTTAATATAAATTTTTTACTGCGTTCCGTCATAGTTTCAGTAAATTCACATTCGCCGAGTTTTTTATAGACGTAATCGAAATATTTACGGCTTTTGTAGCAGCCGAGAGCGAAAACCGCCCTGTTTTTATTCTGCTCTGATAAATTTAAATTAATATTTTTGGAAACCGCGATATAGTCGTTTTCACAGGCGTTTATTTTCGCGTCCGTGAGAAATTCCGCCATATCGTGCGATTTTATTTTTCCCCCGATTGCCCTGACAAATCCCGTCCAGCCGTGAAAGTCTATATTGCATACGTTTCTGAAAGTTATTGTATCTCCTCTCTCGTCGTTTATATCGAGAAAATTAAATTTATGCGCCGCGACTCCCATTACCGGCTTGATTAAATACGAGATTTCTATTTCTGTCTCTGTTTCTGTTCCCGTTTCGTTCTGAACGGCCGCCTTCGACGGGTAAAATTCCGCGGTTATTAATTTAATAAATAGTTTTTCGTCCGCGGTCACGGAGATTTTATACTCTATATTTTTTATTTTCCCGTAATATTCCCCTGTGTTCGGGGATATTTTAAGATACGAGGACAACGCGCACAAATCGTATTTTTCTCCGTTTAGGCTTAATATAAGCCTCTCGCTTTTCATATCGGATACGGGGTCGTTTTCCCATGCGGTCAAACGGCGCTCCCTCGCGTTCGAATACCATGTGAACCCCAGGGATTTATGCGTTATAAGCGTTCCGAACTGTTTATTTGTTATAATATGCGACCAAGGCGCTCTTTTATCGGTATTATCTATATAAAATATATCTTCCCCCGCAAAATATCCGCCGTTTACTTCGCAGACCGGCTCTTCGAACCTGAAATTCTCAAATTTATTTAAATTATTATTTTTATTTTGTTTCGTTATGATTTCCGGCAGTTTCCCGGTAATTAGTTCGCGCGGGGGCATAACGACCGAATTGCAGGAGTTCGTCTCGTATTTATACGCGGCGCGCGCGTAAAGCAGACGCAGCCGGTCATGCCCGAGATTTTCCCTGTCCAGAATAAAAATCCCGCCCCGTTTTTTTATATAATGCCCGCAGCCGTTTTTCTTTATTATCCCCGCGATTTTGTTCCCGCACGGTCTGCCGTATTTTTCCGGCTCTGAAAATATAACCGCGAAGTCGTATTTCTGCCCCGCCGAATTTAAATATTTGTAAACCCGGAGGTATTCCTCAAAAATTTCGGCCTGCTTCACGTCGTTTATAACGAGCAGAACAATAGGCAAATCTCCCGATATGCCTTCTTTCCACAGACTTTTAACGGAAGAATATAATCCCGATACGTGTTCTTTGTTCGGTTTATTATTCAGGGTTTTGCAGTGTATGCAGGATAAAATTATATCGAGAAGATTTTTTTCTTTTGGCGTAATCCCCGAAACGAGCATTCTGTTCTGACTGCTCTCGGTTATTTTCTGATTCTCCTTTTGTATATTTCTGCGCTTCGCGCTCTTTAATATATTTACGGCGTCTTCTTTTTTGTCCGCGAACGCGATAAAATAGAGCGCCTCGTATCTGTTTTTGTTTTTCCGGGATTTATGCGGCGCGAGTTTTACCGCGCAGACGGGGTTTATGCACGCGCCGCATATATTTCCGAAATCCCGGTCAAAAAGTCCGGCTATGTCCGATTCGTCGTATAAATGCGGCAGTATATCGTCTCTTCTCGTCTCAAACGTAAAATCGAGGGATTCCGTTTTGTTTGTTTTCGCGTCGAAATATCCGGCCTCCAGCGCGAGCCATTTTTCCGGTTCGTTTTCGCGCATGGGTCTGCGCTTATAAAATAAAGTCTTGTTTTTTTCGTCGTATTCGGCTTCGATGAACAGCGACGAAAACGCGGGATGCGCGGCAAAATCCGCGGCTTTGGCGATAATCGGCTCAAAATAAAGCATTATTTCCGGCTGCGCTCTATTTTTATTATTGTTTGATTTGCCGGTATCGAGAATATTTACGACGGTTTCTATAACGAAACAGGACGAGTCCGAAATCAGGGAGTAAGACGCTTCTCCCGTTATATGGGTTGAATCTATGATTTCCTTAACGCGGTAATGCGCGTAGGAATCGGTAAATTCATAGGAATACCCGGCGTTTTCCCGATTAATCGGGGTTTTGGACTGCGAGAAGACTTCTTCGCCGTATTTAAACATTACTGAAAAGGGCTTTAAATTATTATATCTGTCAAAATCCGAGTAATTTATATTATATACCCCGTCCGAGAGCATAATATCGCCCGACGACGACGCCGTTATCTTCGATTTTGAGTTTGATATAAGCCTGCATACGGGATTCTCGAGATTGATTTTCCCCGTGTTTTTCTCTATTAGGCCGTAACTCCTGTTGATTTTTTCTGGTACTTCGCGGGGGTTTATATCCTCGAATATCACCGCGTCCACCGGGATTTTTTCCTGCAGTAATTCGGCCGCGCTCCTCTGCGGAGCGTCTCTCATGAAACGCTTCTGAAATATATTGTCTTTTAACGTATTGGCCGCGGCTATTATACTCATGCCGAGATGATGCGCCATGTAGCTTTTGACTATGCACATACCCCGTCCCGACCTGCTCCGGGTAAAATCGCACGCCTCGTAAAATCCGTATTTGCCGTACATTCCGAGCTTTTCAAGCCTCGCTAAATTATTCATAGCGTAACGGGGAGAAATACTCAGGGCGAGAAAAGACGAATACGGGCTTATCACGAGTTCTTTGTTCAATCCCCGTTTCAATCCCAGCTTCTGAACCCCGAACGCCTGATACTGATAATTCATGTCGAAATCAAAGGCGTAAAATCCGCTTTCCGAAATTCCCCATACTTCGGTCCCGTTATATTTTCCCCTGCGTTTCGCCTGCTCCCTCAGGGCGAACCTGTGCGCCTCGTAAGTCAGGGAGTTTTTAGACAGGGGCAGTAATAAATTAGGCATAAAATACTCGAACGCCGTGCCCGTCCACGACGCGAGCCCCATATAACCGTTTTCTTTTATAAGCGTCCTGCCGAGTTTCTGCCAGTGCTTCTTGGGCGCTTCCCCTCGCGCGATGGCAAAATAACTCGTTATTTTCGCCTCGCTCATATATAAATCATAGCAGTTTTCGCCGTAACTGTCCGAATCTTCGTCGTAACCTATATAAAATAAATCCCGCGAAGCGTTATATAACGCGGAAAAATCCATGCCCGCGAGAATTTTTTCTATGCGCGCAATCAAATTATCTATATTATCCGGATTATCTTTTCTGTATTCGCGCAGACCTTCTTTCAGCGCCGTGAGACAGGCGGCGAAATTCCCGCTGTCGACCGTGGAGATAAATCTCGAGCCTATAACTTTCAGGTTTTTCGTGTCGTACCAGTTATACAGATGACCGTCGCGCTTCTCCATTTTTTCAACGGCCGAAACGGTTCCCTCAAGCTTCGAACATAATGCGTTCGAATCGATTAAATCAAAATCTCTCGCGGAGAGAACGGAGAGCATATATAAGCCTATATTCGTCGGCGAAGTTCTGTGAGCGGTCGATTCGACCGGGAAAAACTGTATATTGTCCGGCGGCAGATAATTATCCCGTTTCGTAACCGTCGCGTTATAAAACTTCCACATATCGGAAATATATTCCCTGAGTTTTTTCTCCTGATTTTCAGCGAGTCTTCTCTCTGATAAATCCTCCGTTTCTCTTCCCGTTATATAAGCCGTAACCGGGAAAAACAGCCACATTAACCCCAGTATCTTAAAAGCCCCGTAAGGCGCGAAAACCGCGAACGCCAAACCCAGAAGGGAAGACCACAGCATTTTTCTGATATACAGCATAAGGCCTTAAAGCTGCGCCTCTCCCTCCGAAGCCGTAACCCACGACAGCATTTTCCTTTTTGTTATGAACATTCTGAAAAGCGAACGGGATATCGCGTCGAAACTCACGAACGCCCTGTATGCGAGCGACGACAAATCAAACAGCGCGCCGAATATATTCCGCCATATACTCGTCATTACTTTGGAAGAGAACCGTTTTGATATATTCCGGAACGACGAAATCATAAATATAGAAATTATCCCCGCGAACATCGGGAAAATTATATATAAAACCGCGAGAAGACCGGCGTTCAGAGCCAGTCCGGCATCGGGATTTATATAATAAAGCAAGAGAGCGAAAATCATTGCGAGAACGGAAAATACGGGCAGCGCCGCTCTCCTTACGTTATCGAATATCTTATATTTCGAAAGCCCGCTCACGGGATTTTTTATAATCTCCCCGTCCGAGTTTTTTATCCTTCGTCCGATAAATCCGAGAGCCTGCATATCCCCCCTTATCCACCGGTGAAGCCTGTCGAAATAAGACGCGGGGTTTTTCGGGATTCCGTCGGTCAGTTCCAAATCGGATATAAGCGCGCACCTGAGTCTCGTTCCCTCGAGTAAATCATGGCTCAAAACAGTTTCCTCAGGATAAGCCGAGTCGAGAGCTCTGTAAAATATATCGGCGTCGAAAATGCCTTTGCCGCAGAAATTCCCCTCTCCGTAGATTTCCTGATATAAATCGAACGCCGCCGAAGAATATATGTCGATTCCTCCCGAACCGCACAGCATTCTCGTAAAAGGCGTTTTAGAAGAAGCGGATAATTCAGTTCCCATCCTCGGCTGCATTATTCCGTAGCCGTCCGTAACGATTTTTTTCTCCTCGTCGAAAACGGGAGAGGCGTTCGGGTGGAGCATCGCCGCGAGCATTTCTTTTACGCTGTCTATTCCCAGATTCGTGTCCGCGTCGAGAGTTACGATATACTTAACGTCTCTTATAAAATCGATATCCCCCAGAACGGTCTTGAACGTCGTGTCCGGAGAATTTTTGATAAATCTCACGAGTTCGACCAGCGCGCCGCGTTTTCTTTCCCACCCCATATATTTTTTTTCGCTTTTTGAATATACCCTGTTTCTGATAAACAAACTGAAAGAATTATTATATTTTTTATTTAAATCCTCTATTTTTTTCGCCGCGTATTCCGTGATTTTCCCGTCGTTTTCAGTCTCCCGGTTTTGATTGTCCTTAAAATCCCCGAGGATTGCGAAATTTATATTCTTGTCTTTATTGGCGTTGTAATAATTCTCGAGACGTATAAAAAGTCCGTCGTCTTTTCCCTCCCCGAAAAGAAGAGTCGTGATACAGACGAGCGTTTTTTTGTCTCCCGGAATATTTTTTAAATCAAGCTTGGGCAGAGGCATAGTTTCTATAAATCTCGCGAAGGCAAAATCCGTTATCTGTTTCGCCAGTTCCCATAATGGGAGAATCAGGAAAATAAACGCCGCCCCGGCAAGTCTGGACGCAAGAAATACAAAAACGGCGAGAAGAGCGAGAGTAATGGCGAAATAAGATTTTTTCGGCGTTCTTTTCTTTAAGAGATAATATCCGATATGGGTCTGTTTTTCGTGAGCCCCGCGCGCGGCCGCGCCGAGCGCTTTCCCGTATATTTTTTCGGCGGTCTCGATTTCGTCCCAATTATTCTCCGCCGCGATTTCGGAAAGCCTTCTCCTGTAATAATTTTTCGTCGCCTTGTCCATGTTTTTATATATTCCGGCGGGGTCCCCGTTAAATATTTTGTCCGCGCCCGAGCATTTTTCGAACAGGGTCTCAAATCTGTAGACTGAACAGAACCGCAGGTTTCTTATGCAGAACCCCAGAGAATGGGCGAGACTGTCCGGCAGATACAAATTATTTCTATTTTTGTTTCCGCTTAAATAATTCAGATATTCGAGAAGCTCCCCGCATATATCCGCGATTGCGGAGCACAGCGAAGCGGCGAGCATGATTCTCGCAAGAGAAAGCTCGCCGACCGTTAAATAATTCGAACTGCCCGGACTATTCTGAACCGCTTCTATATAATCCTCGATAATCCGCGGCGTGATTTCCCCTCCGCAGTTCCCGACGAGACCGTTAAGGACCGCGTAAATCCTGACCTGCGAACTCCCGCGGCTTCCGTTTAAGTTTACTTTTCCGTTTAAATTTAAATTTACCCCCCTCACGGCGGGCAGACGCGGCGCGTATGAAAAACTTTTGAGTATATTTTTGATTTCGCGCTCTATTATATAATAATTATCGCAGAGCCACTCGAAATGCACGGGTAAAAACAGATTTTTATCCGTTTCCTTCGCCTCCGCGGCTTTTGCGTAGACTTTTTTTATAAATCCGAGATTTTTCTTCTGAATCCCCGCGAGCTTCTTAACGCTCGTATATCCCGCGTTCCTGTACGAACGCGATATATCGTAACCCCAGTTCCCCGCATTCCGGCTTATATCCTGCATAATAAAAATAACCTCCGAACTTTAAAAGACAGATATTCTTATTATTTGCAAAATAATGCCTTATTATTCTAAATACGGCAATTTTTATTATTTATTATTTATACACGTTCTTGAAAAGCTCGTGATTTTTAAGAAGCTCTCCGACTATGCGCGCGTCGAATTTTTTTCCCGCGTCCGATTCTATTATCTTAATCGCGTCCTCGTGGCTGAAGGGCGGCTTGTAAATCCTCTGGCTGACCAGAGCGTCGTAAACGTCGACGATTGAGACGATTCTCGCGGACAACGGAATATCGTCTCCCGATATTTTGTCGGGGTAGCCTTTTCCGTCCCACCTCTCGTGATGATAACGGCATATATCATAGCAGTGCCTCAGATACAGGTCGTCTCCCTCTCCCATGTTCATGGACTCTATTATCGCGCTTCCCTCGGTCGCGTGGGATTCCATCTGGCTGAATTCCTCGGGGGTGAGCTTGCCGGGTTTGAGCAGTATGTCGTCGGGCACTCCGATTTTTCCTATGTCGTGCAGAGGCGCGGCTTTGACCATCGACTTATAGTCGCTGTTAATCAGCTCGTTCCTGAACAGCGGATTTTCCAGCAGTATTTCGGCGATAATTTCGGTTAAAAGGGCGGTTCTCTTGACGTGCTCCCCGGATTCGAGGCTTCTGTGCTCTATAAGCGACGCCATAGTCGTGAGCATTTTTTCCTTTGCCTCCATCATCGCGCTCACTTTTTTTGCCGCGGCGCGCTCCACGTCTTCCCTGTACATCGCGAGTTCCATCTGGTTATCTATTCTCAGCTTGACTATATCGCTCGAAAAAGGCTTCACTATGTAATCTATCGCTCCTACCGAGAGTCCTTTCAGTTCGCTTTCGGCGGGGTCCGCCGCTGAAATAAACATAACGGGTATTTTGCTCGTCGACGCGTTCGACCTCATTTTTTTCAGCGCCTCGAACCCGTCCATACCCGGCATCATTATGTCGAGCAGAACCAGAGACGGCCTTCTGGCGCCGCTGTTCGGCTTCAGTTTTTCCAGAGCCTCGTATCCGCTCGACGCCTGCTCTATATTATATTTATCCTGCAGCATATCGTCGAGTATCATCCGGTTTATTTCGACGTCGTCGACGATTAATACCGTCGGCTTCTCTCTCTCCTTTTCTTTTTCCAGTTTGAAATTAAAATCAAAATCAGACATTTTACCCGTCCTCCGGTTATTATATTAATATTTCAAATAATTTATTTATATATATATTTATATTATTTTATCACTTTTATTTAAAAATGTCAATATTATAATTACCGGAATCCACGGTTTTTGAACGGGTAAACAAATTATGAACAAATGTGAAAATCATCGCGGAAAGCCCTCTTTTTTAAAGAGGGTGGCAGTCGCGTAAGCGGCTGACGGGTGTTTTTGAAATTTGATGTTGCGTACGGGGAGACGAAAACA
>WRMA01000070.1 GCA_009777355.1 Oscillospiraceae bacterium
TTATTTTCACGCCGCTATATTCAAACTCGCTCGAGTTATATAAATTCACGTAAATATCAAAATTTTCGCCGTCCTGTTCGTCGATATCAACGTGATACATATATTGTCCGAGAGAAGATATAAGCCGTATTATATTAGGCGGGCAGCACGAACAGCCGAAATATTCGGGGCGTTCGTATTCCGGCGCGAACTGCGAATTTTTAATCGACGTGAAATAATCCCTGCGTTCGGGGTGGACTTCTAACGGATTGCAGTAGAAAAATTTATCCCCGTAAAGAGAAATCCCCGGTAAAACGCCGTTATATAACTGTAATTCTATCATGTCCGCGTATTTTTTCCCGCCGGTTAATAAATACATACGCTGACAGAAAAACATCATGGCGATAGACGCGCAGGTTTCTGTATACGCAAGCTCGTTCGGCAGGTCATAATCATACGAGAAAGCCTCTCCCGAATAATTCCCGCCGATTCCTCCCGTAACGTACATTCGCTTATTTTTGATATTCTCGAAAACAGCTTCGCACGCTTTTTTCAGTTTTTCGTCTCTGTATTCCCTCGCAATATCGGCCGCTCCCGCGAACATATATAAACATCTTACGCTGTGCCCCTCGGCCGTCGTCTGTTCCGCGACGGGCAGATGGTCCTGAGCGTAGTTAGACGACGCCCAGCCCGCGTTCGACTGTTTCTCACCGTCGAGAGTTCCTCTCGTACCGATAAAGAACTTACTCAAATCAAGATATTTTTTCTCGCCGGTTTCGTTATATAATTTAACGAGGGCGAGTTCTATTTCCTGATGTCCGGGGGTCGTGAAATTTTTATCTCTGTCCGGGTCTGTGAAAACTTCGGCGATATAATCTATGTATTTTTTCACGGCGTTTAGAAACGAATCTTTTCCCGTCGCTTTTTTATACGCGAGCGCGCCTTCGAGAAGATGGCCCGCGCAGTATAATTCGTGGTTATGCCTGTTCGTGAATCTGTTCGCAAGCTCTGTCGTTTGATAATAGCTGTTAAAATATCCCTGAGCGGTCTGCCCGTTTACTAAATCGGCAACTATAGAATCGATGAGGTTTTCGAGATTTTCGTCTCTTTTGCGAACGAGGGTGTAAGCCGCTCCCTCAATCCATTTCGCGATATCGCTGTCCCAGAAGATATGCGGCTGATTCGGCTGACCGGCGCGCCAGTTTAATTTGAACGCCTCTACCCTGCCGGTTTTGTCAAACTGTTTATAGACGGCGGGAATCGTGACTTTTTCGTTCATTTGCTGTTTCTCGTAAAAATATCCGCCGGTAATTTTCACGTCTTCTAATTCGATTTGCGTAAGCATAATAACGCTCTCCTTTTGTGTTTTTTTATATTAAATTTTTTTACTTGACAAAACGTATAATTTATGATATGCTGTTATTTAATGGCGAAAGGACGCAGTTTTTGGGGTCATATATTTTCTCTGATATTCGTGAGATTACGCGATAGGGTATCAACCATATATTCCGTAATCTTATGAAAGGAGGACATATTAAATGGCAAATATTCTTTTCAATGTTTTTATCGGCGTTGTGGTATGGATTGTGTGCGGATTTATAAAAGAGGCTACATATCGTGTCATATCCCGTATTAAAAACAAAAGAAAGAACGATGAGCCGCCTAAAGATCATCGTTCATAAACCAGGCGAAGAGGAGGCTTAAGCCTCTTCTTTTTTTAATTGCGCAAACGGTATTGTAGTGGAATTATTAAAAGCTACTGCTATTATAGCACCGAAACGACGCTTTGTCAAGTATTTTTCTATATATTTTTTCAAAAATCGAGAATCCTGCTTAAAATATAGTTCGACACGAACATTCCCTCGGGTGAGAACGCATATCCCTCGCTTGTTCTGACTATGTGTCCGCTTTCGAGAAACGGCAGGATTTTCTGATAATATAACTCGTCAAAATCCATATAGAAAAGCTGCGCGAATTTATTCTTGTCTATGCCCGCACGCAGTCTGAAACCGAGCATTATATATTCGCCTATGCGTTCTTCCGGCTTGATTTCAGTATGTTCGTCGAAAAGGCTGTATTTTTCAAAATCGAACATATCCACGTTTTTTAACTCCGATTCGTCGTAATTGAAACTTTTCAGATATTCCCTTACGTCTTTTTTGAAAGAAAACCGGCAGTTAGAAAAATACGAGTGCGCGCCCGTTCCGAGACCTATATACTCCCCGCAGTTCCAGTATTTTAAATTATGCCTGCACTCGTAACCTCCGGCGGCGAAATTTGAGATTTCATACTGTTTATATCCGTTACGGTCCAAAAATTCCCGAGCGAGAAAATACATCTCCCTTTCGTTTTCTTCAGAAGGCAGATACTCTTTGATTTTCTCATAATTTTTGTGAAACAAAGTCCCCGGTTCTATTTTCAGTCCGTAGACTGATATATGGGCGGGTTTTTTCGATGCGGTTTTTTTCAGCGTATCATAAAAACTCTCGAGAGTCTGCGACGGGATTCCGTACATGATATCTACGCTTATGTTTTTGAATCCGGCAGTAAGAGCGTTTTCGTAACATTCCTCGAAATCTTTGTAATTATGTATTCTGGAGAGTAATTTAAGCTCTTTGTCGTCAGAACTCTGGAGACCCATACTGAGTCTGTTCACTCCGGCTTTATATAAATTTTTCAATCCCTTTAAGTCAATAGTCTTCGGATTCGTCTCGACCGTAAACTCGAAATTTTTGGACAGGTTATAGAGACTTTTCACGTTCGATATGATTTTCAGCAGACCGCCGGTTTCTATAGACGTAGGCGTTCCTCCTCCTATAAAAACGGAGTCGATTAAATAATCTTTCGCCGGCATACTGTATTCGCGCATTTGTTTAATAAGCGCGCTTATATACGCTTCGCGTACTTTTTCGTTCGCCCTTACCGAATAAAAATCGCAGTAGCCGCATTTCGATTTGCAAAACGGTATGTGCAAATATAATCCCAGATATTTTATTGCTCGTTACCTTCCTTTGTTTTTGATTTTGTTTCTGTTTCAACTTCTGATATTTTTTTCTCGCGGAGGGCTTTCTGCGCCGCGCCGGAAACGATGTTCTGACCGACCGCCATAAGAAAATTCCCGAGCGTATTCTGTTTGTCGGAGTCAAGATTCTCCGTCAGCATGAGCGCGGAGGCGGCCGACAGCAGAATCATTTCTTTTTCGGACATATCAAAAAAACCCGGAGCAGGAATATGAGACATAATATTTTTCTACCCTATATAATTAATTATACTATTTTAATCATGAAAATACAAGACCTAATATATATTATATTTATAAAAAAATTTTGTTTGTTATTTTTTGAGATAATTTGCTGAAACTATTGTTTTTTTGTAATAACTCTGATATAATAGAGAATATAATTATATATTTAATTTCCGGAGGGGATAATTTTATGAAAATTAACAAAACGGTTGAAAACGGCAGGCTTATTATTAAGCTTGAAGGCAGACTCGACACGATAACCGCGCCCGAGCTGCAGGACGCCCTGATTCCCGCGTTCGATATTGCGAAAGACATAGCCCTGGACTTCTCAGACCTTACGTACGTGTCGTCCGCGGGATTAAGAGTCCTGCTTATGGGGCAGAAAACGGCGAAATCGAAAGGCGCGGTTATGACCGTGTCAAACGTTTCCGAAGAAATAATGGAAGTGTTCGAAATGACCGGCTTCACGGAAGCGCTTACTATAATTTAAATAAAAAATATATTTATTAAATTGGGCTGTAAGATTAAAATATACGTATATAATCTATATCGTTAAAATAACAGAATTATATAACGTAAATTATTAAATTATATGAACATGAAAAAAGTCAGAATCTCGACGGCGGTTTTCAGCGCGGGCTTAACCGTCGCGCTGGGGGTTTTCGTATGGGTTATGCTCGGCGCGGGTTCGGGCGGGAAATCCGGAATCCTTCTCGGCAGTCTGAGCCTGATTGTCGGGGTAACTGTTGCCGCGCAGGTTATATACGCTCTCAAAGGACAGATTTTTGAATTTGACGGACGGCTGGCGAAACGCGAGGTTTTGTTCGCGCTTATCTGCTTTCAGGTCGTCATGCAGTTCAGCTTCGGTTTTTCTCTTTACGCAGTCAATCAAACGGAACTGCAGAACTCGGGGTTCGACAGCGCGTACGCGCATTTTATAAAGCTTCAGCAATTATCGGACGGGAATAATATATCGGATTATATGCGGCTCGATTTGGAAGCCGGTATTCCGGAGCATATAGACGGCGTTTTTTCGCACGGCGGCGAAGATTACGCCGTTTACGACGCGAGCGGATATTACAGGTTTCCCGTGAACGGCGGCAGAATCCTGATGAGTAAGTCGCAGAAGTATTTTAACGGACTTCTCCGGGATTTCGCCCTGTCGCTTATTATGTCTCTTGTCGTTTCGGTACTCCTGATGGTTGAGGTGGTTTTACTCGCGGTTAAGTTAATAGACGGCCGGAACGTCTCTTCGGGAGACCCGGAGCTTACGGCGGCGATTTACGGCGAGGAAGCCTTGAACGAACGGAGCGGACGGGATTCTTCCGGCCCGGCGGGTTATCTGAGGCAAATCGCCTTTCTGTTTTATTTCACGGGTTATCTGGGAGCGTCGTTCATACCCATAATGGCGCGCAATCTTGCGGGGAGCAGCCCGGCGGCGGATTTTATCGCGGGGCTGCCGTATTCGGTCGAGGCGTTCGCGAACTGCGCGGCGATACTGTTCACAGCGGGAATTTTCGGGAAAAGAGGCTGGAAGCCGCCGTATTTTATGGGAGTCGCGATTTTTATCGCCGGGCTTACAGCGTCGGCGCTCTCCCCTAACGTCTTCGTGTTTATAGCGTCGAGGGGATTAGTCGGAATGGGTTACGGGTTCTGCTGGATGACCCTGAGGAACGTCGCCGCGCAGAGAGGCGCGAAGGCGCAGAGTTTCGCGGAGCTCTCTTCGGGGATATACGCCGGGATTATGTGCGGAGTCGCGTTCGGGGCGGTGCTCGCCGATATGGCGGGGTTCAGGACCGTTCTTATGATTTCCGCGGCTATGGCCCTCGCCGCCTCGGTATTCCCTATGACTTTGAGAAACGAATCCGAAAAGGCCGGCAAAGATTCCGGCGATTACAAGATTATTAAACTGTCGCCTAAAGATATAGCGGTATTCGCGGTATTTCTCGCCCTTATAGTTATACCGACCTGTATTTCGGAGGCTTTCAGGGGATATCTGCTGCCTTTATACATAAACGATTTGGAACTGCCTACGGCGTATATAGGCAGGGTTTCGCTCGCATATAATTTATGCCTCGTTTATATAAGCTCGACTTTACTGCTCAAAATCGTATGGAAGTATATAAAAAATCCGTTGTTCCAGAACATAACCCACATGGTTGTTATTTCCGCGGCTTTGTTTTCCGCGGCGTATCTGGGAGGATTTACGGCGATTTTAATCGCGGGGATTCTTCTCGGGTCGGCCGACGGGTTCGGATTTTCGGCCCAGAACTCGTATATACTCGATATGCGCGTTTCCGAAAAAATCGGCCTGACCCGTATGCTGACTCTGTTCAGTTTATTTAAGAAATTCAGCGCGATGCTCGCGCCGTTCGTTTTCGGGCTGTTTATCATGAACGGATTCGGAGGGCTCGGCCTGATGGGGGTTATGTTCATAATCTGCGCCGCGGGAGCTTCGGTTCTGATATTATTATTGAAAAGGAATAATTTAAACATATGAAAAATTTAAAATTCGCGACTAAACTCCTGCTTGTCATACTGAGTACGTCGCTCGCCTCTGTGATTGTCGTTTCGACTATTTCCTATACCGAACTTTTAAACCTGTCCGAATACTCGCAGGACGCGAACATAAGGCTGGGATTCTATGCGTCCGATAACAGCAAGGACGCGCTGATTGAACAGGCGGAGTCCTATATGGAAAGGCTTTCGGCTTCGCAGGCGGCGGAGTGCGACGCGACCCTCGCGAAAATCCAGAGCGAGGTTATTTTGATGGCGGCGTTCATGAGCGAGCTTTACGCGAATCCCGGTAATTTTGCGGGGAGGGTAATGCCCCTGCCGAACGAAGTTCCCGCCGATATCCCGACCGCGAAGATGATGACCGCGCCCGACGTTATAATAACCCCGGAAATCGAGGCTGAAATGCTGCTCGTCAGCAACGCCGAATATATCTTCGGCAATATACACGCGGGAAATCATAATTTAAGCAACGCATATATGGGAAGCGTCACGGGGATAAATTTAAGATGGTCGGTGAGCGCGACTTACAATCCGGATTTCGACCCCCGTACGAGACCGTGGTATCAGGAGGCGTTCGCTTCGGACGAAGCCGTTTGGCTCGAGGCCCATATAGACGCGTTCAATAATATTATCACGACCTGCGCGAAAGCGTATGCGAACCCCGGCGGAGAAGTCGTCGGGGTTGCGGCTACTGATATAAGGCTCTCGACGATGGTCGAAAATATACTCGATATGAGAATAGGCGAAACGGGATATGCGTTTCTGATAGACGAAAACGGCAGTTATCTCGCCCACCCGTATTACGGCGTAACGGGAGAATCGGACGGAGAAGAAGCTCCGTCTGGGGAAAACTACCTGCTTCTTATACAAAGCATGACCGAGGGAAATTCGGGCGTGAGCCGCTCTGAAATAGACGGCGTGGAATATTATATCGCCTACGCGCCGGTTCCTACGACGGGGTGGGCTCTGGGTATAGCGGTCGAATACGACGAGATTATATCCGGCGCGCTCATGATGAAAGCGGATATCGACAGTCAGGCGGTCGAAGTCAAAGACCAAATCAGGGAGACTCTCAACAGCGTCATGTTCAGGTTTATAGTTCTTACGTGTATAATTATTATAATAGTCCTTATACTTTCGATTCTGATTTCCGGTTCTGTCACGAAGCCTATGCTGAAGCTTACGAGCAACGTCATAGAAATCGGCAAAGGGAATCTCGATAACAAAACGGATATAGAGACGAGGGACGAAATAGGCGTGCTTGCCGCCTGCTTTAACAAAATGACCGACGATTTGACCGAATATATAGCGAATCTGTCGAGAGTGACGGCCGAAAAAGAGCGCATAGGCGCGGAGCTCGACGTCGCGACGAAAATACAGGCGAGTATGCTGCCGAGTATTTTCCCGGCGTTTCCGGAAAGGGAGGAATTTGATATTTACGCCTCTATGCAGCCGGCGAAAGAAGTGGGCGGGGATTTTTACGATTTCTTTATGATTAACGAGAACACGCTCGCAATAGTCATGGCGGACGTGTCGGGGAAGGGAGTGCCCGCGGCCTTATTTATGGTGATTGCGAAAACGCTTATCAAAAACAACGCGCAGTACGGGCAGACTCCGAAAGAAGTCTTTGAGACCGTTAATAATTTACTGTGCGAGGGAAACGACGCGGGTATGTTCGTTACGGCCGTTATGGGTTATCTCGATATTTCGACGGGGAAATTTACTTTTGTGAACGCGGGGCATAATCCGCCGCTCGTGAAAAAATCCGGCGGGGATTTCGAATGGCTGAAAACGAAGCCGGGGTTTATTCTCGCGGGGATGGAAGATATGTTCTACGCGCAGCACGAGATTATACTGGACGGAGGCGACGAGTTATTTTTATACACCGACGGAGTGACAGAAGCCGTAAACAACGAAAACGATTTGTTCGGCGACCCGAAATTGCTTGAAACGGCGAATAACCATCACGGCCTGCCGTTAAAGGAATTTACGGTGACGATAAAACGGGAAATCGATAAATTCGCCGAAGGGGCGGAGCAGGCGGACGACATAACGATGCTTGCGTTAAGATACCGAGGGGAAGGGGGAGAAAGTTAAGTGAAGAAACTGAAAGAACTGATTATAGACGCGAGAACCGAAAATCTGGACGCTGTGCTGGATTTTGTCAGCGAAGAGCTTGAATCTGCGGATTGTTCCGTGAAAACGCAGATGCAGATTGCCGTCGCGGTAGAGGAGATTTTTGTAAACATAGCGCATTATGCGTATAATCCGACGGTCGGCGGAGCGGCGGTCCGGGTATATTCCGGAGACGACGGGATAACTATCGAATTTGAGGACGGAGGGAAGCCGTACAATCCGCTTGAAAAAGCCGACCCGGACGTTAGTCTTTCGGCTGAGGAACGCGACATCGGCGGTCTCGGGATATTCATGGTGAAAAAAATCATGGACGAAACTGAATACAGACACGAGAACGGCAAAAATATCCTGACTATTAAAAAAAGCTCGCTGTTATAAATATATTTTTAAACCGACGCAGAACCGGGCGGCAAACCGACCGGTTTTGCGTCGGCGTTATTTATTGCGGCCGTAATATAATAATTTTTTCAGCGGTTTCGTTACGCAGGGCGAAGACGGCGCCTCTGACCAGATATGCCGCCGGGTTTCCCGACGGGCTTTTATATAAAGATTCTATTAACGTTCCCACGGTAATCCCGAGGTTAAGAAGTTTGTTTTTTTCGCCGGAGCCGCAGTCCACGGATATTATCCTTGCCCGCTCTCCGGATTTCAGTTCCCGTAAATTCATGATTTTTTTCCTGAAGTTTTATTTGTCCGTATTAAAATTATATGCCGCTCGGATAATTATTGCGAAAATAAAAATTTTTTCAAAAAACTCTATGCAATGGATTTTGTTTGTGGTATAATAGATATAATTATAAATAAATTGCCGTAAAAATTTAAATTATTTAATTATTTAATCGGAGGTTAGGGATAAATTATGGGTAAACTGAATATCGGAATGCAGATTTATACTTTGAGAGACGAAATATCGAGGGGTTACGACGAGGTTTTCAAGCAAATAGCGGACATCGGCTATAAAAGCGTAGAAATGACTTATAATCCCGGAGACGGGGAGGAAGTCGGAAGGCTTCTTAAAAAACACGGTCTTATCGCAACCGGCGCGCATATCGGAGTGGAAGCGGTCGAGAACGATATCGAAACGGTCGTAAAATTCATGGATAATATAGGAGCGGACTATATTATTATTCCGTGGATTGCGGACGACGTTATCTCGACTCTTGAAAAAACGGTCGAAACGGCGAAAAGATTCGAAGCCGCGGCAAAAAAAGTCGCCGCGCTGAATAACGGCATGGAACTCGGATTCCACAATCACACAATCGAATTCGCGAGAAAATTCGACGGCAAGACAGTCATGGATATTTTCTTCGAGGAAGCGCCGACGCTTAAATTCCAGGTCGACGCGGGCTGGGCCTGCGCGGCGGGGGTCGACGTTATCGAAGCTCTGACTAAGCTTGGCCCGAGACTGCGTTGCATACACATAAAAGACGTCGACGAAAACAACGCCCCTACAGAAATAGGCAGCGGCAAAGCCGACATGAAAAGCGTTATAGAAACGGCGGCGAAACTCGGGGTCGAATGGGGTATCGTCGAACAGGATTCGTGCGTAAATTATAAGCCGTTCGAGTCGGTCAAGATAAGCTATGATTATATCCGGACGATAAATTAAATTATATAAATCATAACGGCAGAATAATAAATTGTAGGGAACGGATTTATCCGTTCCGCAAATACGCATAATTTTCTGTTTTTCCGGAACGCATAAATGCGTTCCCTACAATACGGGTATTAATTTGGTTTGTGATTAAATTAATTGGATTTTTGAGAATTGGAGGCGGAATTTTTGAATAACAATTTTTCGGGCTCGAACCCGAAGGCAAAGAAAAAAGAACATATAGCGATGATACTCGCCGGGGGGCAGGGTTCGAGACTCTATACCCTGACGAATAAAATCGCCAAACCCGCCGTGCCTTTCGGCGGGAAATACCGGCTTATCGACTACACCCTGTCCAACTGCGTAAATTCGGGGATAGACACGGTCGGGGTGCTGACGCAGTATCAGCCGCTGCTGCTCAACGAATATATAGGCAACGGGCAGCCGTGGGACCTCGACAGGCTCGAGGGGGGAGTCACTATTCTGCCGCCGTACCAGAGGAATCTCGGCGCGGACTGGTATAAAGGCTCGGCGAACGCGGTTTACCAGAATATGCATTATGTTGAAAGATACGACCCCGAATATATTATAGTTCTGGGAGCGGACCATATTTACAAAATGGATTACTCGCTTATGCTCGATTTTCACAAAGAGACCGGAGCGGACTGCACTATTTCGGCGATAGAGGTCAGTCTCGAGGAGGCGAGCCGTTTCGGGATTATAAACGCGAACGAAGACGGGAGTATCTATGAATTCGAGGAGAAGCCGAAGCATCCCAAAAGCACTAAGGCTTCTATGGGGATTTATATATTCAAGTGGGAAAAGCTGCGTAAGTTTCTGATTGCGGACAACGAGGACGCGGAGTCGGCGAAAGATTTCGGCAAGAATATACTGCCGTCCATGCTTGCGGCGGGGGAAAAGATGTTCGCCTATACTTTCAGGGGATACTGGAGGGACGT
>WRMA01000071.1 GCA_009777355.1 Oscillospiraceae bacterium
TTAGACCTCTTGCGAAATCACGTTACCATGTAGGGGCGGCCATTGGCCGTCCGTCTGAAAACGTCGAAACTGCGCTGGTTTTGCGGACGCGCAATGCGCGCCCCTACAATCAGGATTTTAATTTCGCAAGAAGTCTATTAATATTTTGAGTTTATTTTTTTGTTCCCGTCAAATATACGCCAAACCCATCAGTACGGACGCGGCAATCAAATAGACGCAGTACATAGCCAAAAACAACGGCGTGAACAACACCGCCATCGCCGCGAGCGGCGCGGGGCGCGTCGCCGAACCCACGATAAAAAACGCCAGCCCCGAACCTTTTGCCATGCCGTTTTTGATAAGCCTGTCGACGAGAGGTATCGCTCCTCCCCCGCAGGCGTACAGCGGCACTCCCAGAAGCGACGCGAACAAAACCGACCTGATTCCCTGCTGTTCTCCCAATGCGTTGTGTATTATCGTCTTCGGTATGTACAACTCTATGCCTACGCTTAAAAATATGCCGATAAACAGATAAAATCCTATAGTCTTCAAATTTTTAAGGCAGTTTAACAAATACTGTTTTATTATAAATATTTTCTTGCTTCTGTTTATTATATCGCAGCCGCCGTCGTCGTATAAAACGATATTCTTTTTTATTATATATTTCGCCGGCACTAAATATATCAGCAATCCCAGAACCAAACTTACTATAATTACGCAGACAACGAGAACGGCGGCTATTTCGAGACCTATATCGTCTATGCCGCCGGCCGTCATAACGAAAAGCTGCGGATTCATCAGCGACGACGCGGCTAAAAACGTTACGAGAGGAGCGATATGCGCGCCGCTTTTATACAATTCTATAACGACGGGAATCGTGCCGTAGGTACACAGCGGCGAAACCGTTCCGATAATCGACGCGGCAATCAGCGCGACGAACGGCGATTTCGACGTCCATTTATAGATAATTTTCGTCCAGGACGTAAATTTCAAAAGCTCCCCGATTAAAACCCCCGCAATCAGATACGGCGCTATCCCGATAAGCGTAAGCCAGCATCTTTCAAGAAAATACGGAACCGACAGAAACTCAATCCACCGTTTTAAATCCATTGGAATCCCCTTGATTTAAATTTAAAATTTTATATAATCTTATTTTATTATATCACTTACGCGCGTTCGTGTCAATATTAATTAAACGCGATTTTTCTCTTATTATTTACGTCCGAATCGAAATCCGTACCCGGCGGGTTATTCCCGAACATTTTTAATACCGCCCGTTCCAGCCGTTCAAACTGTTTCAAGTCCGCGCGGCTCCCATCATTTACGCCTTCGCCCTCGCCCGTTCCGCCGAACAAATCCGGATTTTGCGCGATTATCTCTTTTGCCGCTCCCGACGCTTCGTATAATATATCGGTATCGTTCGCGAGGTCCGCGATTTTAAAAGTCACCGAACCCGACTGCCTCTCCCCGAACAAATCGCCGGGACCCCTGATTTCTATGTCTTTTTTCGCGATTTCAAAGCCGTCGTTCGTTTTAGTCATTATATTAAGCCTCTGCTTCGACGTTTCGCTCTCGTTGTCGCTGAACATGATGCAATAGCTTTTCTTCTCCCCCCTGCCCACTCTTCCTCTCAGCTGGTGAAGCTGCGAAAGCCCGAATCTTTCGGCGTTTTCTATAATCATCAAAACCGCGTTGGGAATATTTACCCCGACCTCTATAACTATCGTCGATATTAAAATTTTTATTTTCCCGTTTTTAAAATTTTCCATTATTTTGTCTTTTTCTTCGGATTTTAGTTTGCCGTGAATAAACCCGATTGGAACGCCGGGGAAAATATTTTCGGACAAATCTTTAAAATAAGACTTCACGGATTTCATATTACCGCCTGAATTTTCGCCGCCGCCTTCGCTTTCCTCCTCGTCTTCGCCGACGAGAGGGCATACTATAAACGCCTGGCCGCCTTCGCCTATTAGTTTTCCCGTGAATTTATTTATTCTCTCCCTGTATGAATTATCCACCGCGTAAGTGTCTACTTTTTTTCGTCCGGGGGGAAGTTCGTTTACCACGCTCACGTCCAAATCGCCGTACATGATAAGCGCGAGGGTTCTCGGAATCGGCGTCGCAGACATCACGAGACTGTGCGGCGTATATTTATCCGCGCCGCCGTTCATATCCGTCGATTTACCCTCGATTAAGGCGCGCTGATTTACGCCGAACCTGTGCTGTTCGTCCGTTATCGTCAGGCTTAAATTCTTAAATACTATATTTTTCTGTATGACAGCATGAGTGCCGATTACAAAATCGACGTCGCCGTTTTCTATAGCCAGAAGCGTTTCGCGTTTCTGCTTCGCCTTTAAAGACCCCGTCAACAAACAGACCCTCACTCCGGCTTTTTCAAAAAGTCCGGACAAGCCTTCGTAATGCTGCGAGGCGAGAATATCGGTCGGGGCCATCATGACCGCCTGCGAGTTGTTTTTGAACGCGAAATAGGCCGCCGCGGCGGCGATTACGGTTTTGCCGCTGCCCACGTCTCCCTGAATAAGTCTGCTCATCGGCTTGTCCTTTTTCATATCGGATATAACGTCGTTTACGGCGTTACGCTGCGCGCCCGTCAGTTTAAACGGCAGTAAATCATAAAAATCCCTTAAATCTATATTATTATTTCTATAAATATAACCCGGGATATATTCCCTGCGCCTTTTGATTAATTCCAGGGCGAAAGAATACAGGAAGAACTCTTCAAAAATAAGCCGTTTTTTCGCCGCGTCCAGATTTTCCCGGTTTTTCGGCCTATGCATATTTTTCAGCGCGAAGCCCAAATCGCATAAACTATATTTATCCCTTATATATTCCGGCAGGACTTCAAGCTTTTCGAATATTTCCGGAGCGATTAAATCAAGCGCGCCGCCTACCGCCTTTATTATATTATTATGCGTTATCGACCGGTTTTTTCTATAGACCGGATAAAAGCGCTCCGATTCCATACCGGGTTTAAAAGGCGTAAATTTAGGATTCGCCATCTCGAATTTCACAAGATTCCCGGTTATTCTGCCGTAAAAAACATATATATCCCCCTGTTTAAATATATTTTTGACAAAATCAGAGTTAAAATAGACGATATCTACGCGGCTTTCCGCGTTATCGACAGGATTCCCCCATTCGTCGAGCTTTACTTCGACCGCCGAAAATCTGACCATAGGCAGACCTCTCGCGTTCGTCGCCGAGATTTTAGACGCAATTTTAAGCCTTACGGCGTAAGTTCCGTAAAGCTCGATTTGTTCCAGCGGGATTACCCGCCTGTCCTCGTATCTTCTGGGGAAATAATAAAGCGTGTCGCCGACTGTGAAAACGCCGAGATTGTTAAGCCCTCTCGCGCCCGATTCGCCGACGCCTTTTATTATATTCACCGGGGAAGATAATACGGAAATATCAAATTTTTTTTGTTGTTCGGTCATGTTTTGAACCCGTTTTGTAGGGACGGTCGCCCTCGACCGTCCGCGAACATAAATCCAGCATTAGACTTCTTGCGAAATTAAAATCCTGATTGGACTTTTTTCAAAACCACCCCGTCACGCCGCTTACGCGTCGCGCCACCCCTCCACGGAGGGGAATTTTCACTCACTTTCAGACGTTTATTCCCCATTCCCCTCCGTGGAGGGGTGCCGTCCGCAGACGGCGGGGTGGTCGTATTTCGATTTCACAAGAGGTCTATTGTAGGGGCGCGCATTGCGCGTCCGCAAGACCAACGCAGTTTTGACGTTTTTCAGACGGACGGCCAATGGCCGCCCCTACTTAAACTCAAACGTTTCGGCTACTGTGCCGAGGACTTTCGCGTACGCGTCGTATTTATTCTCGGTCGCGGTATAAGTAATCAGATATATCTGCCGGTTTTTAAAAAATATTATCTGCGAGATTTTATATCCCATACCCGCCGAAGACAGGGTATAAGTGTATTTTTTAGCCGGGATATTTTCTCCGGTTATAACTAAATCCTCGCTCTCCGCGTCCGATATATCCCGGAAAATCCCTTGCATCGAAGGCGCTCCGAAATTCTCCCAGTATTCCTCGACCGTCGCGTAATCCTCAAGCAGAATAAACGCCCACGCAGAGATATTCGGCGCCGTCGTAAAAACCAGCGGCTCGCCCGAAATCCCCTCCAAAGCGTCCGACTCGAAAACTTCGGAATCCGTCGTCTGGACCGTTATCATGCTGTCGTTTCTGTGAAGAGTCCAGTTTACGGGATAATAAAAATAGAAGTCTACGGCGTTGTTACTCGCAAGAGTTCCCGTTTCTCCTCCGCCCAAATCTTTTTCCGTCGATATATTCGAAACGTCGTTCCCGCAGGCCGAAAATAATAATATTATCAAAACCGAATTTAAAACCAGAATTATTTTTACTTTTGTTTTTCTATTTTTTGTCATAAAGATGCTCCTGCTCGTTTTTCATGAATCCTATGATTTTTAAATTTTTCTTGGGAAACGGCTTTACTGCGATTTCGCCGGCGTCCGCCGCCTTATGGTTTATTTTGACTTTGCATATTCCCGTCAGGAGATTACTCTCCGTAACGACTCCGGTTTCGCCCGTAGAAACTTCGACTATCGAGTTTATTTTCGGCGTGTCCTTGCTCAAATGGTCGTACGCCTCGTGCTCGTATTTCAGGCAGCACATAAGCCGTCCGCACGCGCCGGATATTTTCGACGAATTTATGGACAGGTTCTGTTCCTTGGCCATTTTTATCGTGACCTGCGCGAAATCCTGGAGAAAAGAATTGCAGCAGAACGGACGGCCGCATATCGAAAGTCCGCCCACGGCTTTCGTCTGGTCGCGTATTCCGATTTGGCGCATCTCTATTCTCGTCTTGAAAATCGCCGCCAAATCCTTTACCAAATCCCTGAAATCGACCCTGCCGTCGGCTGTGAAATAATAAATCAGCTTTGAATTGTCGAAAGTATATTCGGCCTCTATAAGCTTCATTTTGAGATTGCCGAGATTATGGAATTTTATCCTGTCGTTAGCTATTTTTATAGTGTCTTTCGCGTTTTTCTTATTTCTTTCGGCTCTCGCCGCGTCTTCTTCGGACGCTCTGCGTAAGATATGCTTCAGCGGCTGCGCGACTTTTCCGGCGCTTACTTTTTTATTGGGTATCGCTATATATCCGAGTTCGAGCCCCCGCGACGTCTCCACTATTATCTTATCGTTTGCCGCGTACCGGTCTTCGCCGGGAGAGAAAAAATATATTTTCCCGACGGGTTTAAATCTCACGCCCACTATTTCTATTTTCGGTCCGGTATCCGTTTCGGTTTCCGGAATCTGAACCGAAGCCGGAGCCGGAGTTTTAACCTGAACCGGAGGCGGAGCTTTAACCTGAACCGGAGGCGGCGCTTCCCGGATTTCTTTAACCTCTTTTATTTCTGTAATTTTTTTCGGTTCTCTTGTTTCTCTTATTCCCGGATTTTCTTTTGTTTGCCTGGCTTTATTTGCCTTGCTGCTCTGAATACCGCCGATTATTTTTTCCTTTATTTCGTTCAGGGCGGTTACCGAATCCGGGATAGTCACCGAGGACGTTTGGATAACGGGTATTTTATTTTTATTGTTTTTATTATAATTATTATAATATTTATTTTTGTTTTTCTGACTCGTCGTGTTTGTTTCGTTCATTATATTAAATATTCCCCTGTTATATTATTCCGGTTTTATTTTTTGTTATTTTATTTTTTCATACGCTTAAACCGCTCAGAAAAGAGTTCAGGTTTAATTTTATATTTATATTATAATCCAAATCCGATTTATATTTATGAATTTTCTTTGACGTTAAAATAATTTTTTTCGCCGAGTATATATTTATAAACTTTCTGATTACTTCGTAATCTTTTATTTTGTCGAAATACAGAAAATCGATTTCGGAATCCGGACGGTTAACAAAAATCTTTGCCGCTAAAATATCGCGCAGGGCGTTTTCCATGCGCGAATAAAAATTCAGAACGCCCGATTTGTCCGAAACGAAAGAAGACGATAAAATTTTTTGATATATTCCGGACTTATCCGTACCCGCCGTTAATATATCCCGTATTAAATCATCGTATTCCGGTAATATATTATCGCCGGTATTATTATTAATCCCGACCGTAAATTTCACCGCTCTCGACCTTACTGTCTCGAGAATCAAAGCGGCGTCCGATACCGTCATTATAAAAAAAACGAACGGCGGAGGTTCTTCGAGGGATTTAAGCAGGGCGTTCTGGGCCTGCGGGGTCATATTATGCATATCCTTTATTATATAAACCTTCGCTCCGCCGTCGTTGGGAGAGAGATACAGTTCGGATATAATATCCCTGACCCGGTCTATATGAAAAGACAGCGCGCCTCCCTCTCCCGGATTTTCCGGCGTTATAATATCCGGGTGAACTCCCCTGGCGGCTTTTACGCACGAAACGCAAACCCCGCAGGCTTCGCCGTTTTCTTCTTTATATTTTATATTGCCGCATACGATTGTCTTCGCCAAATTCCGGGCAAGCGAATAGACGGCGCTTTCGCCCTCGAAAATAAACGCGCCGGGTATTTTCCCTGATTTAACCATGTCTTTTATAATTTCGTTCATTCCTACACTCTCTCGAAACGTTCGATGTTTAAAACAAAGACCGTTCCTCCGCCGACCTGAACCTCGACGGGTATATTCGCGGAGCTCATGCTTCCCGCGGCGAGCGCGACGTCGTTCGCCACCGCCTGCATACGTTTCTTACTGTACTTTGATATTATTTCTATAACTTTATCTACGTCCCCGTCTTCAATCCCCATGATAAAAGTAGTGTTCCCGGACATAAGGAATCCGCCGGTGGACGCCATTTTCGTGACGTGGAACCCCGCTTTCGTGAGCGACGAGGAAACAAGAACGTTATCGTCGTTGTGGACGATTGCGAGTATAAGTTTCATAAAGATTACAGCCTCTCTTTCCGTTATTAATTATTTAGTTATTATTTTATTTATTAAATCCCGGAGGGTATCCGAATTTTTTTGATTTTACGGGAATTATCTTATTATGCCTTGCAAATTCCGTTAATTTTTCCGCTAATTTTAAAAAATCGTCCGGCGAATTTGATATGCTCGGTATTATTATTACGCTGTCTTTGCCGAAAAATTCACAGAAAATATTATTCTCCGCAAGAAAATAATATAACTTTTCTCCTGAATTTTCGCAGTCCAAAACTATTCTGTACGGGTCGTAAAATTCGCCGTTATCAAAAACAAACCCAAGATTTACCGCTTTGCCAAGAAATAAATTTATATCGCCCGCTAATCTCCCATGCTCTATTTTCCCATATTTTTCAAGCAAATCAATCGCTTTTTCTATACTTTGAAGAATAAGAAAAGACGGGCTTGTCGTTGCGAACGTATTTATGCATTGCCTGATATTCTCATATATAATCTCATTTTTGTCCGGATTTAAATGCAGGAGGGCTGAACCGGTCAAGGCGGGCAGGGTTTTATGGATTGAATCTATCGAAATATCCGCGCCCAGATTAATCGGGTGAAGTTCTCCGTTTCCGTGAAAGGCGAGGTGCGAGCCGTGCGAGTTGTCGACGGCTAATTTTAACCCGAGCGTTTTGCAGATTTCAGCCGCCGCTTTTATATCTTTCATTCGTCCGTAATAATCCGGCGAGGTTAAAAATACTCCGGCTATATTATCTATATTTTCGTTTCGCGCATATAATTCTATTTTACCGCGCAGATTTCCGTATTCTTCCGGCTCAATCCACAGAGGGGTTATATTTAACAAGTCTATTGCGTTTATAAAAGATATATGCGATTCCCTGCCGCAAATCATATATAAATTATTTTTTTTATTTTTCGCCTTTACGAGAGAGAGTAAAGCCCCCTGTATGCATAAAGTCGCGCCCGAACACGATATAAAAGATTTGATATTTGAATTGTTAAAAAAACACTCTGATATTCTCTTTTCGAGTCCGTAAATAAAATTTATATTTGAATCCGGCGAATATAAATTATCGGTGAAAAACAGTTCGGTTACGTCGAGGGAGTAACCGGGATTATACTCGGCTCTGCCTTTATGCCCCGGCATATGGAAACGCGCGGGATTTTTTTTTGCGTATTCGCTGACCGCGTCGTTTAATCTTCCCATAAAATATTTTATATAACCTCTTGACATTTTTGCGGTTGCGTAGTATACTGTATATAGTGGGCAGCAGGACCGCCGATTGTTGAAGCTTGGCGGCGGCCGGCTCATCAACAGTTATATTATAATTGCAAAGCAAAGTTAGCCGTCTGTTTTTGAGTTTCGGACGGCTAACTTACTTCTATGCTGAAAAAGTACATACACAATAAAACAATTACTATGTACAACAAAGCTTTAAGCAAGTTCTTTTTCAAGAGCGTCACCTCCTTCCGGAGATGAGCCAGCCTTCCTGCCGCCCAAATACAATTATATCAAAAATTATACGCCGTGTCAAGTTTTAAGGCTAAAAAATTCATAAAATCAATTCGCCGTTAATCCGTTATATACTGCTCCCGGTATTCTTCGAGGCACAATCCCATCTCATACATGCGCGCCGCGTGAAACCTTCCGACGTATCTGAAATGCCACGGCTCGTAAATTATTCCCGTTATATCGGTCTTATCTTCCGGGTAACGCAGAATAAAACCGAAATGGTGGGCGTTTTCGGCGAGCCACGTTCCCTGCGGGGTACTGCCGAAATACTGCGCCGCGCCGGTGGCTATGTCGTGCATATCGAGGGCGAGCCCGCTCTGGTGTTCGCTGTGTCCGGGGGGCATGATAGAGATTGCCGCGACCGCTTCGGCGCCGTCCCCGTGAGACGGGCGCAGCCTTGCGACTTCCGTACCGAACAGCTGCTCCTGGGATGCGTAGTCTCTGTACGCGCTCGTCACAGTTATGTTGTGGTGACCGTTCGCCCTCGCTTCGATTAGGAACGCCTCGAGAGCTTTCGCGGGATAATATCTGAGCTGACGGGGAGACCTGTCCGACCTGGTGTCTGCGACGTCAATCAGGTCAGGAGGTATATAGTCCGGAGGGTTCAACGGATTCGAATGGTTTATCAGCGCCGTATATTCGGAACTCTGACCGGCGGGAGGGTCGAAATACTGCCGGTATTCTTCCAAATCGGCCTTAAACTCGACCGGGTATTCCCCGAACCCCGGCGTTTCCCCGATTGGTTCGGGCTTCCGCGTTTTTCTTATCCTGAAGCAGGTTTCCTTGATTTCGGCGACGCCGATAATTATTTTGTTCCTGTTTTTATTTTTGTCCTGATTGAAATCGACGTCGATATTCAAAAAGACGTTCCGCAGAAGTTCGAGAGGGGCGTATATGTCGCCGCCGTCCGAGAAGGCCGGACCGGACAGATAATATTCTTCGCCGTTTATATAGGCGAGGCTGCTGCCGTCCGCGAGTTTTATATACTCGTCTGATTTCGACCGGACGAAAGACGTTTCGTTCCGGTCTCCGAATCTCACGAAATCCATTTCTTCCAGTAAATCGTTTATCGGGAAATAGTGCCGTCCGTTGGCAAAACCCGTACCGTACGGGAGGGAGATATCGTACGAGAGCGTAATTTCTTTCCCGTCCTTTATTTGGTTCGAGACGACCGCGTATAAAATATCGGGGGGGGATTTGATTCTCGTAAGGTTAAAGAAGAACGCGATGAGAAATATTCCGCTGAGCGCCGTAAAAAAGAACAGGAACAGAACAACTCTGTAACCGTACGCGGACAGAGGGGTTTTCTTCGCGCGCCTTTTCGGGCGCCGCGGCTGAGGAGGGTAACGCCGCATATTTTGGTTATTGCCGTTATTATACCGCATTTTATCTTAATCTCTTTTAATAAATTTAATATATTATAATTAATTATATCACACATATATACGTTCTGTCAATGCAAGTACAAAATTTGCCGATTATTAATATTATATTAATGGGAAGGCGTCTCGGCGCGTTCCGTTAAATAAAAATAAATAAAAAAATTTTTTATAAAAATTTATAAAAGTATGTTTAAAAAATAAAAATAATGACAAAATAATAATATAGAGTAAAAATATAGAAAATTAAAACACGGAGCGTGAATTATAAACATGATAATAAAAAGAGGCGATATTTATTACGCGGATTTGAGCCCGGTAATAGGCTCGGAGCAAGGCGGGCTGCGCCCCGTTCTTATAATCCAGAACGATATTGGCAACAAATACAGTCCCACAGTTATTGCCGCCGCAATAACTTCGCAGATTAACAAGACTA
>WRMA01000072.1 GCA_009777355.1 Oscillospiraceae bacterium
GGACGATGCGTTTAATCACGAAGTAAACACATGGAACGCCTATCAGTGCTTTATCACGTTTACGTGGAGCCGCGCGGCGAGCTTTATATACTGCGGACAGCGCAACGGCTACGGCTACAGAGACACCGTCCAGGATATACAGGGGATTATTCATCTCGCGCCGGAAATGGCGAAAGAACTGCTGAAATTTATGCTGAGCGCCCAGGTCAGCGCCGGGGCGGGTCTGCCTCTGGTAAAATATAATCACAACGCGGGCCATGAGAACACTCCCGACGACGAAGCCTACAGGTCCGCGACGGGTTCTCATGACTGGCGAAGCGACGACGCCTTGTGGCTTTTCCCGACGGTAGACAAATATTTGAGAGAATCCGGCGACATGGGCTTTCTCGACGAAATTATAGTTTTCGCCGAAGAGGGCGGGGGAGAGGGAACGGTTTTAGAGCATTTGAAGCGAGCTCTCGACTTTAACTATAATAACATGACCAAATACGGACTCCCCGCGGGACTTTCGGCGGACTGGAACGACTGCCTGCAAACCGGAAGAAACGGCGTAAGCTCTTTCGTCGCTTTCCAGGTCTATTACGCGCTTGAAATATTCGCCGAACTGTGCAAATTTAAAAATAACGGCGAATGGTACGAATGGGCTGTAAGCAAACGCAAAGATTTAAGCGAAGCGATAGACAAATATTTAAAGGAACCCGACAGATATTTACGCGCAATCACGGAAGACGGCCTGAAAATCGGTTCGTCCGAAAGCGAAGAGGCGAGCGTCTGGCTGAACGCCCAAAGCTGGGCCGTAATCTCGGGCAAAGCTTCGGGGGATTACGCGCAGACTATACTGAACACGGTCGATAAGAATCTGAATACTAAATACGGCGTAAAATTATTCGCTCCTCCGTTTAAGAAATTCGGGTTTCCGGTTGCGAGGATGATATTGTTTACCCCCGGAACAAAAGAAAACGCGGGCATATTCTCGCATACTCAGGGCTGGATAATACAGGCCGAGGCAAAAGCCGGCAACGGGGACAGGGCTTTCGAATATTATACGAAGGCGAACCCGTGCGCGTATAACGACATAGCCGAAGTGCGCCGTCTCGAACCCTATGTCCACGGGCAGTTTATCGAGAGCGACTACAGCGCGTACGCGGGCAGGGCGAACGTCCATTGGCTGACTGGTACGGCAAGCTCGATGATGATAGCCGCCGTCGAGGGTATACTGGGCATAAAGCCGCAGTTCGGCGGTATTAAGTTCGACCCGTGTATTCCGTCCGGCTGGAAGAACCTTACGATTAAAAAAGTATTCAGGGGTAAAAAATTAAACGTCGAAATTATAAACGACGGAGGCTCGCAGAAAGGCGTCAGGCGCGTAAATTTAAACGGCGCCGATATAAACGGCGAAGTTATAGCGTTTGACAAACTTAAATCAGAAGAAGAAAACGATATTAAAGTCTATATGTAAAAATAATATGCAAATAATTCCGGGGACGGCAGTTTTGCCGTCCCCATATATGTTTAATTAAAATTAAATTATAATTTTTATGTTTTATTTTTTTATTCTGAAAACCCGCCTAAGTATAGGTCTTAAAAACCTGGGCGACTTTACGACTACGATAGTCATGCGTATTTTGCCTCCTCAGCTTTAAATAACTTTATATAAAATTTTTTATCCGGGATTTTTAACGTCGCAACTCCCTTCAATACTATTATATGTTAAAACCGCCGTTAGCGTTAACATCTTATAAATATACATCCCGCCGCGACTATAATTATCGCCTCAAGTATAATAAGTACCGAAATAGGCAGAAAAAACGTGAGCAATATACCGAGACCGAAACACGTTATCGCAACGCCCGCTAATCTGTTTAACCTGCGCATTATCTTTCACCCCGCAAAATAACTTATAAATTAATATTTTTTATTATTATATGTTTTTTATAAAAAAAGGTTAAAGATTAAGGCTTTTATTCTAAAAATATTTTGCAAAACAATATTTTGTAATAAAAATTTTTGTTCTCTAATATACTCTAAATAATAAATATATCTATATATTAAAGAAAAAAGGAGAATATATTTCAATGGAAACAAAAGTTGAATTAAACAAAAATATTAATCTTTCGGAAAAAAACGAAACGAACTTCACAAGGGAACTCCAGAACGATATCGTACTGCCCGACTACTGCGACGATATAAACCGTATTATCAGAGTCGACGCAAAGCCCGTCATCAAAAATAAATACGCGAACAAAGATATCGCGAGGCTTAACGGAATTATCGCCGTTACGGTGATATATATATCGGAGCCGTATAAACAGTTAAGGAGTTTCTCTTTCGCAAACGATTTCGACTACAGCTGCGATATCCCCGGAATTATGCCCAGCCATAAAATGTCCGCGCAAATCGAAATCGGCGAGCTTAACTGCCGCCTGCTCAACCCCAGGAAAATGACGGTGAGGATAGAGAGCGGCATACTGATTAAAACGAACGAATATAAAGCCTCCCAGGATTACGACGCCTCGGGATTCTATAACTCCAATCCCGACGAACACGACGGAATAATAATCGAAAAATTAAGGCAGAATTTCGAGTCCTGCCATATGCTCGTGGGCGAAGCCGAAGCGAAAACGGAAGAGAATATCGAGATAACCGACGGTCCCGCGGCAAACGAAATTATTTACGCGGACATAAGTATAAACATCGACGAAATCAAGCCGCTGTATAACAAAGCCGTCGTAAAATTTACGTCGGACGTTAAATTATTATATAATTCGGTCGAAGACAAAAACGAATACGTTAAGATATCGAAGAAAATATCTTCGACGCAAATCGTCGAAGTTGACGATTTAGACGAAAAATACGAATGTATGTGCAAAATAAATTTATCGTCGCTTAAAACCGATATCGATATCGACCAGTACGGCGAGAATAAAATAATTAATATTGATTTTATAACCCAGATTGAGCTTACGGCGTTCAAAAACAACGAATACGAGGCGATAGTAGACGCATATTCGCCGAAATACGAAAACACCGTTCAGAACGAAACGGTTAAACTCCAGAGATACAAAGGCATATATAAAGAAAAACAGCAGGTCGAAGACAGCATGGTTCTCGAGGACGCGTCAATCGAAGAAGTCATGGACGTCGCCGGGATTATGGTCATAAGCAACTCCGTAATAAACGATTCGCTCATAACAATCAACGGCAGCGCGGAGCTTTCTGTAATGGTCAGGAGCGCGGAGGGCGAAATCCAGAACCTCGACTGTTCCGTGCCGTTCAAGACGGAAATCAACGCCGGCGAAAAGATAGTCAACGGCAGCGCGGACATAAGCGGCTTTATATCAAACGCCGAGGCGATTATAGAAGCCGGAAAACTAAACGTAAAAGTAACGGTAAATTACGCCTGCGTCGTGTTCGAGAACGAAAGCCGCAGCATGGTAAAATCAATTATGGTCGACGCGGAAAAACCGAAAGCTTTGAAAAAAGACGCCCAAATGATTATTTATTATCCCCAAAAAGGCGAAAACATCTGGAACATCGCAAAAAAATACGATTCCCGGGTGTCAAAAATCATGAGGTTCAACAAATGCGAGAGCCAGAACATATCCGACAGAAAAATAATCGTTATTCCGAAATGATAAAAAATTAAAATTTGTAGGGCGCGGCTTCCATGCCGCGCCGCGGCGTCGAATACGCGCGAAAATTTAATATTCGGGGAATCATTATATAAATTACAAGACCAAATTGTGTTGTAGGGAACGCATTTATGCGTTCCGGAAAAACAGAAAATTACGTACATTCGCGGAACGGATAAATCCGTTCCCTACAATTTGTTATTTTATTGTTTGTTATTTTATCGATGCATTTATTCTTCCCCGCGCTTTTTCATTTTCAGCGCGAACTCGGCGAGTTCGAGAATGTGCGCCTTGTCGTATTCGCTCAATTTATGCGCGCTCGTGCCGTATAAAATACGCCGCAATTCAGAGATAAACTCTTCCTCCGAATCAAATTCAAAATCGATATTACCCAAAAGACAGTCGGTCGTGATACCCAGATATTTCGCGAGCCCGGCGATTTTATCGGCCGACGGCATCTGACCTTTTTTTAAATCGTTGACAAGACTTTTACTATACCCGCAATCGACGAGCATTTTATGCGCGGATATATCCCTCTGCTTTAACAATCCCAAAATATATTCTCTTAATTCCTGCGGGTTTCTCATAAAATTCCAACCTCCCGTTATAATCTATATTTTACGTTAATTATTATAACAAAATAAAATAATAATGTCAAATTTTTTTTGTTTTTTTATTCTTGACATAAAATTTTTTGTGTGATATAATTGTAATGTAAGCTTCTTCGGAAATTTATTCCCCGCCCTCTTTCGCAAAGAGGGTGCCGTCCGCAGACGGCGGGTGTTTCTGTCTCCCCGTACGCAACATCAAATTTCAAAAACACCCGTCAGCCGCTTACGCGACTGCCACCCTCTTTAAAAAAGAGGGTTGAATTAATCCCCTCACGCAAAAAAAACTTATTTATTTTCACAAACCCTATAAAGAAAATAAAAAAGCGTACGATATATCAAGTGTAGGAGGTTATATTAATATAACGGCGCGGCAATATTTCCGGCGAAGTACAAGTCGGTAGGTATGCCGAAAAAATTTAAAGAGAGGCGAAAAGGAATTCGCTTTTTAAAAAACTTTCAAGGAGGAAAGAAAAATGAGAATCCAAAATAACATTCCGGCATTAAACACATTCAGACAGCTCGGAGTAAACAACACGGGTTCTGCCAAAGCCCTCGAGAAACTCTCTTCGGGCTTCAGAATCAACAGAGCGGGCGACGACGCCGCGGGTCTGGCAATCTCCGAAAAAATGAGAGCGCAGATAAGGGGCTTGAACAGAGCTTCGGCAAACGCTCAGGACGGTATCTCTCTGATTCAGGCGGCAGAGGGCGCGCTGCAGGAAACGCATTCCATTCTTCACAGAATGAGAGAACTCGCAGTACAGGGCGCGAACGACGTTCTTGAACCGGTAGACAGACAAGCAATCCAGGACGAAATTAATCAGCTCACAAAAGAAGTAGACAGAATAGCGTTCACGACAGAGTTCAACAAAAAAATAATTCTCGACGGTTCGCTCACAAACGGCAAATACATTAGCACAGTTTCCGGCTCGGGTATATCCAGTTTGACTATAATCCCGGCAGACGGGTCGGATCCGGACAACGCAATCAAAAACGCTCTGACTACGGTAGCCGTTGTTCAGGCAGGTCAGCAGGCGAACGCGACCTATGACTTAAAATTCATCAATGAGCCTGATGCAGACCCTGTTAAAGGGGGGATTGTACAAGAAGGATATCAAGGAGTTATTACAATAGTATTGGGCGAAGCAATGATGCGTGATTTAGGCATTGAAGATCAGGATGCAGACGCAACATTCAAAGTTTCGGTTGAAGTCGGCGATACGGCAGACGTAGTCGCGGGGAAAGTGAGAGATATGCTCCAGGCGGCTCTCGGAAATGACTGGGAAATTACTTCCAGCGACAGTAAATTAAACGTAAAGCATAAATTTGTTGGAAACTACGGTGTGGGAGAAGATGAAGCCGGATTGGGAGAATTCACTCTGGCGTCCGAAACAGACTTCCTGGATATCACATTTGAAGGTGAGGACGATATATTTGAAATAGGTTCTGATATACACGACTCGGCGCAAGGAACAAGCGGTCAGGACGTATATATAGAAATCAATGGCGAACCGTTCGATTTCAGCGCAGACGGAGTTGAGACAAATATGTTTACGTTCGGAGACGTTGCCGCGGCAGGAGCTTTGAGAGGAAGAGATTCGCTCAGACAAATCGCTCTTTCGACGGGTGAACCTAACGGCGACAATAACGGACGTTTCTCGTTCAAACTCGACGACCCGACAAGAATGTCTAACGCGATAGTTTCTATTGACGACGGAAGCGATTTGACCCTCCAGGTCGGCGCGAACACAGGCTACACGCAAACGATTGCTTTGAGCATCAGGTCTCTGTCCGCAGTTTCCCTCGGCGTAGCTGAACTCAACGTGAGCAATCATGCAAAAGCGCAGAACGCAATCGCGGCTACTGAATTTGCTATAACCCAGGTTTCAACGCAGAGAGCGGCTCTCGGTGCGGTCCAGAACAGGCTCGAACATACGATTTCCAACCTCGACACGGTAGCGGAAAATCTTCAGGACGCTGAAAGCCGCATAAGAGACGTCGATATGGCAAAAGAAATGATGAACTTCACGAAGTTCTCGATTCTGATGCAGGCGTCTCAGGCAATGATGGCTCAGGCTAACTCGCTGCCGCAGGGCGTTCTCCAGTTATTAAGATAATTTAAGTTAACGATTCTTGAATTAATTATGTCGGCGTAGGGGCAACCCTATGTGGCAATGGTGTTAAATATACACAAAAAATTAATATTTGTAGGGTGCGGCTTCCATGCCGCACCGGGGATTCCAATCCAAACGTCGGCGGTATTTTGCGGCGCGGCATGGAAGCCGCGCCCTACATTCACAAAATTTTTACGTTAATCAACACGTATGCCCTATGTGGTTGCCCTACAAAATAAAATAATTATAGGGTTGCCGGAATCCTTCACTTCCGGCAGCCCGAAAATATAAAGATTTATCTCGCAGCAATTAATTATTTATCGAAAACCGACGGTTAATTTAGAATCTCGAAGTTAGGAGGATGTTTTCATGCGTAATATAAATAACGATTTGCCGGTACAGCAGCAATACCGTTCAACGACGCCGGTAAAAGACGACAAGGCGGCGACGTCAAGCAAGACATCCGGAGTGAGTACGGAGAACAGAACGGCGTCGGTTTCCGGCGTAAGCAATAACACTCAGGTTACTATACCGTCAATCTATGAACAGAACAAGAACCGTATGATACTTGAACAGGAAATGGATAAGCTGATGAAAGTCATGATGCCGGACCTCGGCGTAAAGTTCAGGGTGCACGACAGCGGTCAAATCATAACGACCGTGACCAATAACGACACCAAAGAAGTAGTGCGCGAATTTCCGGTAGAAAAAATCCTCGATATAGTATACGACATGGTTCAGAAACTGGGTATCGTTACGAATATAAAGGTGTAGGGGCGAACTGCGTTCGTCCGCGGAACGGATAAATCCGTTCCCTACAATATAAAAATTAACGGGGCGGGTAAAATAATCCGTCCTTTTGATTTTGGGTGGGGTTGTTATAAGCCCCCTTTTCCAAAGGGGGTGGCGCGCGCAGCGCGACGGGGGATTCGTCTCCCCTTGCGCGACATCAAATTTCAAATCCCCCTGCGGCTCCGCCGCTTTCCCCCTTTGGAAAAGGGGGCTTGGGGTACGAGACCACCCCGTCAGCGACTTAACGTCGCTGCCACCCCTCCACGGAGGGGAATCTTTCCGCAATTTCGGCGTTTTATTAATTCCCCTCCGTGGAGGGGTGCCGTCCGCAGACGGCGGGGTGGTCTTACTCACTCCGGCTTGCATATCCCGCACGGGGTGTAACCCGAATGTTCGGCTTCTTCTTTCGTAAGATAACGGTGTATATTTCTCGCCGTATGGCACGACTGATAATGATAACGTTTGCCCGAGGGCGTGACGACGTAGAATATTTCGTCTCCCTCGGGTTCGGTTTGCGTAAAGTTAATATTAACGGTACCCGTAATAATTTCAGTCGTCGGTTCGGGAACTCTGACTTTGACTTCAATATCAATGTCAATATCGGACGGGTCGACATACGCGGCGGCTTTTATTATATCGGCGTAATTATCAGGCGGACATTCGCCGTTTGAACAGGCTGAAAGTAATATAAACATAAACGACAATATTATTATCGTAATTTTGAAATTTTTGTTGAAAGTCATTAAATAACCTCGTAATTTTATTTTTTTATTTTTTATTTGAGGAATATTTATATCTGTTTCTAAATATTATTGATTATAGGGAAAAACTGAACAAATCATATATTTTTCAAGGGGGCATTTATAAATGTTTATATACTCGCTGAAAGCGTCAACGTTAAAATTCGTAGCGGTGGTTATAATATCGATAGGACTGCTTATCACGCTCATAACGGTTATACCGAGCGGAGGGGAGAGCGTTTACGCCGCGTCCGGTCAGGATAATAAATCGAGCGTTAAAATCAACTACAAAAACATAAAAGTAAACGAAGAGAGAATAGAATTTCTAAGGCAGTTCGGCTGGGAGGTCTCGCCCGAACCCGTCGAAGCGGTCGAAATTTTAATCCCGAAAGAATTTGACTCCGTGTATAAAAAATATAACGACGTCCAGAAAGCGCAGTCGCTCAATCTCGAAAAATACAGAAACAAAGCCGTAAAAAGATATACTTATGAAATAACGGATTATCCCAATCATACGGGAACGGTTTACGCGAATATTCTCGTGTATAAAGACAGGGTAATCGGCGGGGATATATGTTCGGCGGAAATAAACGGGTTCATGCACGGATTCGACAAAAACAACAAGCCTCTGTTTTAATTATACAGTCAAAATATAGAAAAGTCAACGAATTTCATAAAATATATATAAAAATATATATTAATACTCCAGAATTACAACAGATTATTTAATATTTGTTCACTTTAAGCCTGTATAATTATAGTATTTGATAATTATACAGGCTTAATTTTTATGAAAGGAAGAAAATATATTATGTCAGAAGAAAACAGAGAAGATATCGCAACGGACGAAGAAACGGCAGAAACAGACGAATTTACAGAACCGGAGGAAAACGAAGAGCTCCCGGCGATTCCCCCGACCCTTCGGGAAACTCCGGAAGAATCAGGAGAAGAAACTGAAACTGAAACAGAACCAGAACCGGAAGTTCCGGACGCTAATCAAATCGAACAAAAAATCCGCAGGGAAATCGCGCTCGAAAAAGCCGCGAAAACGAAATCTATACTGAAAGTCTGCGCGGTAGCGGCGGCCGCGGTTTTTATAATAGGTATCGGACTTTTCGCGTTCTGGCAATGCGAAAATTATTCGTCGGGCTATATAATGACGCTTGACGGCGAAAAAATAAGTGTGGAAGAATTTAAGTTTCATTTAATGATGGCGCAAAGCTATTCTCCGAAAGAAGAAGCGGTCGAGAGACTTGCCGAATATTTAATCTATGAAAAAGAGGCGAAAGCGAGAAATATTACTATACCTCAGGATATAAGAGACGAATATAACGAGCATATAGATAATTTTATAGGCTACGGTTATCCGTTTGAGAAATTAGAGATTTCAAGAGAACGGCTGGTCGAAATTTTCGCGATAGAATATTTATTTTACGAATTGTTTGACAAAGTTTTGGAAGAACTGAACTTTACGTTCAGCGAAGAAGAGCTTGCAGAAGAACTCGCGGCATACAAAGCCTCAGTTCACGATTATATCGACGTCGAGTTTAAGTATATATTGACCGAGACAAAAGAATCGTCCGAAGAAGCCAGAGGCGAACTGACCGCGGGAACGTCTGAAACAGACGAGATAATAAAAAAATATTCCGAAGGGTACGATTCGGAAACAGCCGACGTTCCGTTAATCCGCCTGAGCGAAATCTCGATTCTTACAACGGAACAGACAGAGCATTTACTCTCTCTCGAGGTTTCGCAAATCTCCGATATAATAGAAATATCCGACCCGGGCGGCGATTTTTATCTTGTATTTATAGTAGACGATATTATAATTCCCACGCAAGAAGAAATAGACGAAATCGAGGAAGGATTCAGGGAATATTATATAGAAGGGCAAAAGAGCGCGGTGTTCTTTGACGAATATAATATATGGAAAGAAGAAACGGAAATAATAATAGACGAAAAAGCTTTAAATAATTTTGACGTTGAAAAATTCTGGGATTTTATTGACGGATAGTTTACTTTTTTCTTTGCGGAAACACGAGTTACGCGATTGACGTATTTACTATCTTTGCCCTCTTTCGTAAAGAGGGTGCCGTCCGCAGACGGCGGGTGTTTTTGCCTCCCCTCGCGCAGCGTCAAATTTCAAAAACACCCGTCAGCCGCTTACGCGACTGCCA
>WRMA01000073.1 GCA_009777355.1 Oscillospiraceae bacterium
CGCCCGAGATTTTGCGCGCTGTTCGGTTAGTTTAACAGGCGTTTCGCTTACCGGACTGCCGAAAACCTCGTGAAATTTCTTGACTTGTTCAAATTCTTCGTTCAGCATTTTTGTTATATTCCTCCATGAATTATATATTATTAAGTTACTCCACGCGGGTTAATACGGCGGAAAACGAAAGCTCCGGAACAACGACCGATATGCTTCTACTGCTTCCCGGGTCGCGCGTTAGAACGAAAACCTCTTCATAAACCATAGTATTCCCGTCAATCGTCGCGGTAACAAAATACTCCTGCCCCTGGTAACTTAAATCAGGCGCTTCGACTATTCCCGCGTCTATATAAGCGCTAATCACATTATCAGACTGCGTAAATTCCCTATAATACGTATGACCTTGATTGGCAGTATATCTGATTGTGATAGTTTGAGCCGAATAGTTTACCGTTACGGTCGCTTCGCCGTCTGTATATATTTCGATATTTTCGTCTGTGTTTGAAACTCCGGGATTATTATCGCCGCTGTTTGAAATGCCGGAATTTTCGTCGATTCTGCCATCTGATTCGGGAGATTGAGGCTGTTCGGGCTGATATTCTCCCTGCGGCAAATCCTGTATATCCTGTAAATCCTGCTCTGGCTGTAAAGCTTCTTCGTTTTCACTATTTACGCCCGCAGTTTCGTCGCCGCAAGCCGCCAATATCAGCAGCGCTAAAACTGCCAGAATAAAAGCAAATATTTTTGTTGAGCGTTTCATTTTCTTTGTTTCCTTTCGTAATTATAATTTCACGTCAATTAAAATGCGGCATAATATTATCTTTCGCTATATTTCCCGGAACAACAGGCGGCATAATCGACGAATACAGCTCCGGTTTATCCGGTAAACACACCCCGTCTGCATTTGCGTCAAAATTAAGAGTTTTTTCAGTCTCCGGGAAGATAATCGCGTTCTCAAAAACGCTCTCCGCGTTTTTTACGGGTATAAAATTCAGGCTTTCTCTTACCGTTTTGTCGATTTCGTCCAAATCCGGGATATTCGCGTCCGGTAATATAACGTTCTTGATTTTTGATTTATACGCCGCGACTGTTTTTTCTTTCAGTCCGCCGATTGGCAGAACTTTGCCTCTCAACGTGATTTCTCCCGTCATTGCGACGCAGCTCCTCGCCGGATAGCCCGTAAGCTGCGAGAAAATCGCCGTCGCAACGGTGATTCCCGCCGACGGCCCGTCTTTCGGAACCGCTCCTTCGGGAAAATGTATATGTATGTCTTTCGTCTTATAAAAATCAGGTTCTATATTATATTTTTTCGCGATTGTTCTTATAAACGAAATCGCGGTTTTCGCGGATTCTTTCATAACGTCGCCCAGAGAACCCGTCAGTTCTATTTTGCCCGTTCCGTCTGAAATTACCGCTTCGACCTGAAGTATGTCGCCGCCCATCGACGTCCACGCCAGCCCGTTTACAACCCCGACTTCGTCTTCTTTTGCGTATAAATCGTCTTTGAATTTACGCTGTCCGAGAAGCTCGAGCAGAATATTATTATTAACCGTAATCGACTTTTTATTTTCTTCCAGGATTTTCTTTACGCATTTCCTGCACAGACTCGCAAGCTCCCTCTCGAGATTTCTAACCCCCGCCTCCCTGGTGTAATAATCAATCATTTCGTAAAGGGCGTCGTCGGTTATCTTAAACGTTTTTTTGTTTAGCCCGTGTTTTTTCGCCTGTTTATAGACAAGATGATTTTTTGCGATTGCGTGTTTTTCGTTTCTCGTATAGCTTGTTATGTTTATAACTTCCATTCTGTCGAGAAGCGCTCTCGGAATAGTGTCTGTCGTATTCGCCGTCGCGATAAACAGACAGTCCGATAAATCAATAGGCAGTTCTATATAATGGTCCCTGAACGCTTTGTTTTGTTCGGAGTCAAGCGCTTCGAGAAGAGCGGACGCGGGGTCCCCGTGGGAATCTCTCGTGAGCTTGTCTATTTCGTCGAGTAAAATCAACGGGTTAAGGCTGCCGGCTTCTTTTACGGCGTTTATTATTCTGCCGGGCATCGAGCCTATATAAGTCTTTCTGTGTCCTCTTATATCCGATTCGTCCCTTACTCCCCCGAGAGACATGCGCGTATATTTTCGTTTCAGCGATTTCGCTATAGACGACGCGACGGACGTCTTCCCTACCCCCGGAGGACCGACAAAGCACAATATTTGTCCTTTAAGCTCGGGTTTCAGCTGCTTAACGGCTATAAATTCAAGTATGCGTTCCTTTACTTTTTCAAGTCCGTAATGGTCGTCGTCCAGTATTTTTTCTGCCGCCGCGATATTTATAAAATCAACGGTTTTTTTATTCCACGGAAGCTCGAAACAAACGTCGAGATAGTTTCTGATAACCGTACTTTCGGCCGAATGGATTGACTGCTTCTGGAATTTCAGGATTTCTTTATGTAATTTATCATAGACTTCCTTTGTCAGATTATTTTTTATAGATTTCAGTTTATTAAAATACTCTTCAGTTTCAGAATCGTAATTTTCATCCTCGCCGAGTTCCCTCTTCAAAGCTTTCAGCTGCTCCCTGAGAAAATAATCGCGCTGATTTTTGTCGATTTGACCGCGCACCCTCCTGTGGATTTGTTCCTGGATTTCAAGCGTTTCGATTTCCTTTTCGAGTATGACGCACAATTTTTCCAGTCTTCTGAACGGGTCGAACTCTTCGAGAAGCTTCTGCTTCTTATCAGTCGGAAAATATATATTCGAGGCGATATAATCGCACAAGAGCCCCGGGTTTTTTATAGAAAATATATTCATCAGCAAATCGTCCGACAATTTGGGAATAAACCTGCAGTATTTTTCAAAAACCCTCATAGTTTCGGAAATCGCCGCTTCGCCCTTGATTCCGCCGTTCCTTTCGAGAAATATCACTTTTTTCAAAACGTCGCAGGTTATAAAGTCCTTTGAAAAGTCGAACGCCGAAATCTCCCCCCTCGCGAGGCCTTCGACGATTAACCTGACGTTGTTGTCGGCGAGTTTAAGCGTCTGCTTTACTTTAGCGATTGTTCCGACGTTAAATATATCTTTCTGCGAAGGGTCGTCCGGCTCGATATACTTCTGCGAAACGACAAGAATCAGCCTGTCGTTTTTTTCGGCGTGTTCGACGGCCCTGCGGGATTTCGGCCGGTTCATCTCAAAACCTACGTTTATTTCAGGAAATACTATCAGCCCCTTCGTTACGACGACGGGCAGCGAAAGCTTTTCTATTTTCTCTATTATTTTTGCCATTTAATTTTCTCCTTGATATTTTTAATTCTATCTATCCGTTATATTCAGCAAACCCGCGTTATATTTCACGTTCAGTATTCTCTTTACGGATTCGTCGATTTTCTCTTCTGAGAGTTCTCCTGATTTTACGGCGTTTAACAAACCGTCGCGCGCCTCCCGGAAATTATTCGGCATGAGCAGCATATCGACTCCGGCCGCGACTGCGTTCACGGCGGTTTCGGCGTTATTATAATATTGCGCAACCGCTCCCATTTCAAGAGCATCGCTTATTATTATATTTTCAAAACCCAGACTTTTCCTCAGAACGTTTTTCAGTAAAAATTCAGAGAACGTCGCGGGGAGATGATTTCCCGTTATATTCGGCGCCGAAATATGCCCCGTCATGACAAACGGCGCGCCGGCCGCTATTCCCCCGTTAAACGGAATAAACTCGCCGACAAACAATTCCTCAAGGGTTTTTTTCGTTGACGCCGCGCCGAAATGAGAATCGCTGACCGTGTCTCCGTGTCCGGGAAAATGCTTTAACGCCGGTAAAATATTATTTTCGAGAAGTCCTTTAGTAAAGCTCTCAACGAATTTTCCGGCTTCGTACGGGTCGGCTGAAAACGCGCGGTCGCCGATAACGGTATTTTCTGAATTCGTAAAAACGTCCGCTACCGGCGCGAAATTGACGTTGAATCCGAGCGGGGATAAATACCCGGCGATTACCGCGGCCGCGTCGTAGGCGTATTGCGCGTCTCCCGTCCTGCCTATGCTTAACGCCGAAGATATTCTGGGAACGTCAAGATTCCGGGTTCTCAAAACCCGTCCGCCTTCTTCGTCTATTGCAATAAATAATTTAATATCAGATATTTCCTGGAGACTTTCTATATAATCGATAACCTGATTTTTCTCCCGTATGTTTTCAGAAAACAAGACAATTCCGCCTATGCCGAAATTTTCTATTATATTTTTTATATTATTATTTATCCGCGTGATATTTTCTCCGTTTTCGTCCTGTCTGAACGCCAGAAAAAACATCTGCCCTATTTTTTGTTCGAGAGTCATCTGCGAAATCAATATTTCAACCTCTGATTTCCGTTCCGGAATTTCTTCTCCCGTATTCTCAATATCTGCCGGGAAATCTTCTGAACTGCCGGTAATATTTTCGGGCGTATCGTTCAAATCGTCCGGAACCGGTTCTTCTCCGGAGCACGAACAAAAAACGGCAAGTAATAAAATTAAAACCGGTATTAAAAATTTATTTTTACTCATCGAGAACGGCCGCGCCTATTATGCCCGCGTCGTTTCCGAGAGACGCTATTTTTATTTCCGTTTTCTTGGGATTATCCCTCGTGTACTGCTCTCTGTTAACTATTTCTGTCAGCGGCTTCGTTAAATATTCGCCTTCTTTGCATACTCCGCCGCCTATGCATAAAACTTCGGGCTGGAATATATTTATTATCGTCGTAACGCCGCACGCTAAATATTCTATATATTCGTTGACGACTTCAATCCCGGCTTTGTCCCCCTGCCTTGCCGCCGCGAACGCCGTCTTGCCGCTTACCTCGCCGTTATTTTCCGCGACTAATTTATGCATGAGCGTATCTTGCGTAACCGCTAATTTATCTTTCGTTATATTTATAAGCCCGGTAGCCGAGCTGTACGCTTCCCAGCAGCCTTTTCTGCCGCAGGTGCACTGCCTGCCGTTATACTCGATTACGATATGCCCGAGTTCCGCTCCCGCGTAATTAAATCCCGAATATACTTTTTTGTCTATAATCACTCCCCCGCCCAATCCTGTGCCGAGGGTTATCATGACCGCGTAATTACAGCCTTTCGCCGCTCCCGCGGCCGCTTCTCCCTTTGCCGCGGCGTTCGCGTCGTTTTCGATAAGGACCGTTTCGACGTCAAGATATTTTTTAAGGGTCTCGGCTATGGGAAACTTCCTGAACGGCAGATTATTCGCGTATTCCACGACTCCTGTCGCTCTGTTTGCCGCTCCGGGGGTGGCGATTCCCGCGCATTTTATATCGCCGGGAGTAAGATTCGCTTCTTTCAGCAAATCGTTGCATAATTCCCCCATGTCTTTTATGATTTCTCCGGCTTCTCTGTCCGCATTTGTGGGAACGCTGCCTTTTACTATAATATTATAGTTTTCGTCCACGATTCCGGCGGCGATATTCGTTCCGCCGAGGTCAATGCCTATTCTGTAAGTTTTACTCATAAATTTTACCTCGCTTTATTTTTTATATATAATTTTTATTTTATTTTTTAAATCGCTAAATATCTCAAATCGAATTTTAATCCCTCGCGGGTTGAAAGAACGTCGGTCAGATATTGATTTTCAAGCCTGTTACGTCCCAGATAACAGATAACTTCGTTTGAATCCTGCTCTATATACCAATGTTCAGTTATATCCGAAGTAGCGTACAGATTCTGTAAAAACGCCCTGTCGTTTTTTGAATTGCTTTCAGACCAAATCTCCACAATCAAATCCGGCCGACCCGCAGTCCGGGTCTGTCTTTTATTTTCAAGATAAGGATTATTCTTAAACATTAAAAAATCCGGCTTAACATATTCGAGCTCTGTAATTACAATTTCTGTAAAATGTTCGGTATCGTCTATTTTTTCCGCGTCTACCAGTTCAAAACCCGAAGGCAGTTCTTTAGTTCCCCAGTACGCTAACGGACACTGCTCCGATAAAGCGTTGACTTCATTTTTCATAATCATATTTATTACCTGTCCTATAAGAGACGTCGCAATTCTGTTATGTCTTACCGTTGTGGATAAAGTCGGCATATAAATATCCATTTGATTTTCCTCCCGCAAATTACCGCAAAATTATACAAATTCTCTAAATATCCCCGCCGAGCTGCCCCATTAGTTTTTTATTAAACTCTTCGGCCGTGTTATAACCCATTTTTTTCTGACGGTTGTTCATTGCCGCTACCTCAAGTATAATCGCAAGATTTCTGCCCGGCTTTACCGGTATCGTTATAGACGGCACTTTTATTCCCATGATTTCGGTATAGCTGTTGTCAAGACCGAAGCGTTCGTAGTCTTTACCCTGAATCCAGTCCTCGAGTTTTATGACAAAATCCACTCTTTCCGTCATTTTTACCGCTCCCATGCCGAAGATTCGCTGTACGTTTACTATGCCTATTCCCCGCATTTCTATATAATGCCGTATAATCTCCGGCGCCGAACCGACAAGGGTCATAGCCGAAACTTTTTTTATTTCGACCGCGTCGTCCGCGATTAGCCTGTGTCCTCTTTTTATAAGCTCGACGGCGGTCTCGCTTTTTCCTATGCCGCTCTCCCCGAGTATTAAAACTCCCTCGCCGTAAATTTCGACGAAACCCCCGTGGCGGGTCATCCGGGGCGCGAGTTCAAGATTCAGCTTAGCGATTAAAGCCGCCATAAAAGCCGAGGTATATTCCGACGTCGCGAGTATTGGCGCGTTATTTTTCCTCGCGCATTTCTCAGCCTCGCCGAAAACCGGCAGATTAGTCGTGAAAACCGTGCAAATCGGCTTTCTCACAAAAAATTCCTCAAGGCATTTCGTTCTTTTCTCACCGCCGAGACTCTGAAGATATTTATGTTCGGTGTTGCCTATGATTTGTATTCTGTCGGCTTCAAACGATTCGAAAAAACCGGCGAAAGGCAATCCCGGACGATTAACGTCTCTTTTTGTTATAACTATAGATTCTCCGTTTTCGGGCATATAAACTTCGGTAAGGCTCAGGAATTTTACAAGGGAATCGAGGCTTACCGAGTATTCTTCCTGCGGCTGTTCCGTAATATTATCAATATGAGTCATAATTTTAAAATCTACTCCAATTACTATAAAAAAATATATTATAATAATTATAATATATTTTCTATATATTTGCAAGATTAAATTTAAAAATAATTATATTAAATTAATTAACTCCCAAAGCGTCGGATTTATATTGAAATCCGATATAAATTTATTTATTTGTTCCCTTAATAAATTTTTATATTTTTCATGATGGGAAGATTTAACCGCTTTGATTAATAAATTTTTAGGCGAATGATTAAACCCCACAAACTCGGCTATATCCGTTTTATAGTCAAAAAGCTCAAGTATATTCGCCCGAAGCCCGTCCGTTAGAACGGAAGCGAACCGGTCTTTTAAAACGCCGTATCTTAACGGCGCGTATAAATCGCCCAAAGCGTCTCTTTTGATTTGCGCGTTTATTTCATGCTGACAGCACGGAGCGACGAACATAAGCCCGACTCCCCATTTTATGCCGTTATAAATCGCGTAATCGGTCGCGGTGTTGCAGCCGTGCAGAGATATAATTATATCGGGATTAATTTCCGGTTTATAATTTTTTATATCTCCCCGTTCAAAAAACAAATTTGCGTAATTATATTTTTCCGCAAGTTTAGTACAGCGTTTAATTATATCCTCCTGTAAATCTATGCCGGTAATCTCCGCGCGGAATTTTTTTATATTTACAAAATAATAATATAAAGCGAACGTAAGATAAGAATTTCCGCAGCCGAAATCAATAATTTTTATTATATCTTTATTTGTAAAATCAGAGTCTTTAACTCCTGAATCGATTATTTCAATAAAATTATTGATTTGCTTGAATTTAGAATACATTCCCTTTATTACCTGAAAATCTTTATTAAAAATACCCAGTTCGCATAATATAGGGATATTATCGCCTTCGTTTATTATATAATTCTTATTTCTGTTATGATTTAACATCGATTTATTTTCTATTTTCTCTTTTGTTTTGTGATAGCTTATTTTATTATTTTTGTTAAAGGCCATGTAATGAGAATCGGACAAAAATATATCCGCGCGCTTATATTTTAAAATCGCAGCGCCGAAAAAATTAACCAGACTATCGACTGCAATATTCTCATGAAACGCTTTATTATTATAAAAACCTTCGAACTGAATATATTCCCCGTCTTTGATTTTTATTCTTCTCCCCGCGAGCTTCGCGAATTTTTCCGTTTTGTCAAGCGGCGAAGAAAATATAATTTTCTGTATGTTTCTAAAATCTATCATAAATTTTTCACACTCCACTTTTACGGCGTCTTTCTGCGCTTGTTTAGTAAATTGTATGTCATACATCAGCCCATACCTCCGACAACGGCGAACATTCAGACAAAGGCGTTTTTAATCCTTCTTTTATCTTATCCGCCATTCCCGGTACGGACGTCAAATAGTCCGTGTCGTTTTCATACAGACCTATCGTATATTTTTGAAACGCTATAAACTCTATAATTTTTTCAATTACGCTCTCAGGCAATTCGTTAAGCTGCGCGCTGACATATTCGCGATTTGTCATTTCTCATTTCTCCTCGTTTGTTTTATTATTTATATATAAATAATATCCCAATTATATAAATTTGTCAAGACATAAATTTTTCAGGAGTAGACAGGGTAACGGTTTTATGCTATAATTATAGTCTGCGTAAATAAAATAAATATTAAATAATTAATTTTAACGGGGGATTTAATTTATCATGAAAAAAACGGAGAAAGTATTGTACGAAGAACTTGTTCCGCGGGAACTGACGAAACGAATCGAGGATTGTCCCGTCGCGTATCTTCCGCTCGGAACTCTCGAATGGCACGGAGAACATCTGCCCCTCGGTTCGGACGGTATTCAGTCGCAGGGGTTTTTTATCAGGCTCGCCGAAAAAACGGGCGGAGTGGTTCTGCCTATGCTTTTCATGGGTCCGGACAGTTCTGCCGATACGGAAAACGGCGCTCTGTACGGAATGGATTTATGGACGGGAAGAAGAGATACCGACGAAAAAATACGCGAACCCGGACGGCTTGACGGGAGCGCGTACTGGATGAGCGACGGCGATTTTCTTAATTTGATTGACTGCATATTTAAACAGCTGCAAAGAGTAGGCTTTAAAATTATAGCGGCTCACGGTCACGGACCGTCTACGGCCCTTATTGCAAGACATGAGAAAGAATGGCTGGATAAATACGGGCTTACGGTGATTAACTGCTGGGGAAGCGAACAGGACGGGGAAGGCTTGGGTATCCAGGTAGACCACGCGGGTTCAAACGAAACGTCTCTGGTTATGGCTCTCCGTCCGGAACTTGTACAGATGGACAGACTGCCGGAAGATATCGGGCAAATCCCCGTAGCCGTGAGCGGCAAAGACCCGCGTATTCACGCGGGCCGCGAAACGGGAGAAAAAATAATAGAAACTCAGCTCGAACGTATGTCGGGGATAATTACGGATATTTTAGCCGAAATAAAGCGGCGCCTTTAATTCTAAAACTCCATAACGATGCCGCGCAGTTTATTAATTTGATTAAGGCACTTTTCAAATCTGGGAATCGCGTTAAGAATACTTGCGTTATCCGGATTCGCTATCTGCAGCTGGTTCAATAAATTAACGGCGGCGCCGATTCCCTGCTCGTTCTTTTGAAACTGGCCGAGGTAAACTTGTTTTTTTTCAGCGAATCTGTTCGTCTGACCTTTACTGCCCGCCGAACTGAGGCTGTCGCTTGCTTTCCTGCTCTCAAGCTCCTCTCTGACAGTTTTCTCACTGAATGCCAAATCGTTAAAAAGCATATCTTCAAATTCGCTTAAAACTGCCATTGCGCTGGCAAAATGCAGATGATTCATGATATTATATCTCCTTTTCTATAATAAAATTATGGAGTAATTAAAATCCTGATTGTAGGGGCGCGCATTGCGCGTCCGCTCTCCCGTTTTACCGTTGCGCGTCCGCAACCCCGCCGTACATTTACT
>WRMA01000074.1 GCA_009777355.1 Oscillospiraceae bacterium
TTTAATAGTCGAAAACATTATTGATTTCGGGGATTTTTTCGACGAAAATTATTTGCTCGAACGAAAAGAAGAACTGATTTCGCTGAGAAACAAAAAAAACGACTGTAATATTCTTGGATATAAATTTCTGAACGCGGCAAACGAAATCTGTGAAAATATTATCAGGCTATCGCATAAATATATAGATTTCGATAAAATCAATTTATCGGTTAGGCGTCTCTCAAGTAAATATATAAACGAAAAACACCTGAAAGAAAATATAAAAAAACCCGATAGATACAGATTTATTGATTATATCTCGGCCGCCGGTCAGGGTGAAACGGATATTTATGAATCCGGAGCGGAAAAAATATTTTATATAACCAACGAAAACGACCTGGGATGGCATTATACAAAATATATTGAAAAGCAATTTTCCCATTTATGCAGAACGGTGTGTTCCGATTCGCTCAATCCCGAAAGAATAAAAGCCGTCTATCTTGAAGATTTTAAAATATTATTTATAATAAAAGAAAGAAAAGATAACCGAATTTATGACGAAAAATATAATTTTATAAATATGGAAAGATTTTCAAGCCCTGATTTCAAAAAAGAAAACAAGCAGAAATTAAAATTCATGAAAAAATGCCGTAATTCTTTAATCGAAGAAGCCGTTAAATATTTTAAAGAAGCCGAACATATAAACAAATCTATCGAAAATATTTATATTTCTTCAGTCAACGCAGTCAAATCCGCAGAAAAAAACAAATATACGGAAGCGGTTATCAAAAAAATACTTCCGTAATATTTATAAATATTTAAATTATTTTAATACACCGCTCTTTCCCCGCCTATATATTCTATATATTTTGGGCGGGTTTTTGCCGGCGCGATATTACAGATATTTCTTGAAATTATCCGCGCACGTTTTTATGCCGGTTTTTGCGTCCGATTCTTCGTATTCGACTATAAAATACTCGGTATTTCCCTGTTCGTTACAGAATTTAACTGTTTCTGTCCAGTCTATATCGTCCTCGCCGATTACGACGTTCATGCCTTTTGTCAGCGAATAAGGCTTAATATGTATCGTGCGGTATCTTCCGGGATATTTTTTGAGAACGGCTACGGGTTCTGTTCCCGCCGCATAAGTATTCCCCATGTCAAGCTGTAAAACAACGTCGTTTACAGTATTTTTCGCGAGTATATCCCACGGCAGCTCGTCCGTTCCCTCCGTCGGCTTAAACTCAACTGAATGGGAGTGAATACCCGTGAACATTCCGTACTGCTTCAGCTGCGCCGCGATTTCGTTTAATTTACCGGCGGCTTCAAGCCACTGGTCTTTGCTTGTTTTTTCCTGCCATGCGAACGGCAGTCCCGGGCATATAAGATATTTATTTCCTATAATTTTATTATACGACGCGAACATCTCCAGAATATCCGGCTTGCTCAGATAATCCCAGCCCGCGTGCCAGCCGCAGCACTCAAGACCCGCGTCGCCGAGTAATTTTTTCAGCGTTTCAGCCGGCATATTAACGCTGCCGAACATATCGACCGCGTCGTAACCGCTGTCTTTGATTAATTTAAACGCCTCCGCAGGGTCTTTAAAATAAATATCCCGTATAGAATAAACCTGTAATCCCATCTTTTTTGCCATACCAAAATACCTCTCTTTAATTAATTCAATTAATAAATATTTAATTATAAATCATACCCGTTCGGGTTCTTTTTATGCCATTTCCACGCGGATTCTATTATTTCTTCTATTGTTGCGTATTTGCGTTTCCAGCCGAGAATTTTTTCGGCTTTTTCGCTTGACGCGACCAAACTGTCGGGGTCTCCCGGACGTCTGTCTTTAAATTCCATCGGTATGGAACGGCCGGTGACTTTCTTTGCCGCTTCCAAAATCTGGAGATTTGAATATCCTCCCCCGCTGCCCAGATTAAAGTAATCAGACTTATTTTCTTTTTCAAGATATTCAAGCGCTTTTATATGAGCGTCGATTAAGTCCTCTACGTGAATATAGTCTCTGACGTTCGTTCCGTCGGGGGTATTATAATCGCCGCCGTATATGTCGATTTTTCCGCGTTTATTATTTGCGGTTTGCAAAATCAAAGGGATTAAATGCGTTTCGGGGTTATGGGCTTCGCCGATTTCTCCGGTTTTATACGCTCCGGCAACGTTGAAATAGCGTAAAGCTATATATTTCACACCTTTGGCTTTGTCGAATCTATCGAGCATCTTCTCGATCGCAAGCTTTGTTTCCCCGTAAGTATTTATCGGATTCAGCGGCATATCTTCGGTTATAACCGCGCCTTCTTCAGGGATTCCGTAAGTCGCGGCGGTCGAACTGAACACAATATTTTTCACGTTGTTTTCAACCATTGCGTTCAGCAGCTCCAAAGTTTCGCCGACGTTATTTCTGTAATATTCATACGGCGAACTCTGACTTTCCTTGACAAGCGAATACGCCGCGAAATGCATAACTCCGACGATATTATTCTCTTTAAAGATTTTATTCATAAGTTCCGTGTCCCCGACGTTGCCTTCGTAAAACCACGTTCTGTCCGGGTCGAGCGAATTTTTGTGACCCCTTGAAAGGTTGTCTACAACCACGGTCTGATAAATCCCCGCGTCGTTGAGCATTTTAACGCAGTGACTGCCGATATATCCCGCTCCGCCGGTAACTAATATCGCTTCGGCCTTTTGTATCCTTCCTAAAACTTTACGCAATTCCGCGGCTTTTTTCTCAGGAGAGCTCGGGTTGCAATGAGCCCAGGCTCCTGTCTCCGACGACGCGTTGAACTGCTGCGTTCCGGCGTCTCTCAAAAGCGGATAAAATTCTATATGAAAGTGAAAATACTCGTCTGTATTTTCAGAATTTACGGGAGCGTTGTGCATACACATCATATACGGAAATTTTTTATTAAACAAACCGTCGTATATTTTCGTTACCGTTTTCAGAATATCCGCCAGATTTTCTTTTTCGCGTTCGTTTAACTGAGTAATATTTGACTTATGCGTTTTTGACGCTATGTAAAGCTGATATACATACTCCGCAAAAAACGGGATATACGCTATAAAATCGTCGTTCTCATAAACTATCCTCTGTTTAAATTCACTCTCATCCCTGTTTATATCGCATATCATACAGCTTTTGTTTTCTTCAAAATGCGCTTTGAAAGCGTTGATTTCAAGCTCGATTTTCTTCGGCATAACGGAATATCCGTAAATCTGACCGTGGGGATGGGGCTGAGTAACCCCGACGAGCTCTCCCCTGTTCTCGAATATAAAAACATATTTTATATTTTCGTCTTTCGCCATATCTTCAAAGCTTTCGGACCATAAGTCTATGATTTTCCCGATGCGTTCGGTTGAAAGGTCGCAGAACGACGATTCATGCTCGGGTGAAAAGAGAATCACTTCACACTTGCCGTACATAGGTTTGGTTTTATATATCTTACTGTTTCCGGCAACGTCGTCGGGCTCGGGCGGATTCTGCGAAAGCGCGGGGAAATCGTTGTCATAACGCAGGACTTCGTAATTATCCGGAACTTTTCCCGAACCGGGACAGAACGGGCAGTAACCTTCGGGCATATTCGGACGCGCCTGTCTGTTTGAATTTATCATAACCCAATCGTTTTTGAACGGATTCCATCTTAGTTCAGCCATAATTTTTAAATCTCCCGTAACTGCATTTATTATTTAACCATAATTATAACACTATTGTTATTTCTAAATAAACATATAATTTGTAAATATTTTTCGTTTTAAGTCATTAATTTAACCATAACGGCCTTTTGGGCGTGAAGCCGGTTTTCGGCTTCCTCAAAAATCACGTTTTCGTGCAGAGAGAATATTTCCGAGGAAATTTCCTCGTCTTTATGGGCGGGCAGACAGTGCAAAACAATCGCGCCGCCTTTCGCCGATTTCATTAATTCGGCGTCGATTCTATAATCTTTAAACGCCGCTTTGCGTTCCTCTATATCGTCCTGACCCATGCTGTACCATACGTCCGTAACAAGAACGTCCGCGTCTTTCGCGGCTTCTTTTACGTCGTTCGCAAATAAAAATTTCCCGGGAAATTTCGACCCGAAATCTTTCATCTCATTAGTTATCTCATACCCTTTAGGGTTTGCCACGGCCACGTTCATTCCAACGGTCAGACCTCCGACGATAAGAGAGTTCGCCATATTAAACCCGTCGCCGATAAAGCATAATTTCAAATCGTCGAAGCTTTTATATTTACCCGTATTAATTTTATACTCTTTAACCGTCATCAAATCCGCGAGAACCTGACACGGATGAGCGTAATCAGTAAGTCCGTTTATTACGGGAATATCGCCGTGTTCCGCGAAATCCTCGACGTCTTTCTGCGCGTAAGTCCTTATCATAACCCCGTCGAGATAACGCGACAGAGTCTTCGCCGTATCGTATATAGACTCTCCCCTGCCCAACTGTAAATCGTTTGCTGACAAGAATAAACCTTTACCCCCCAGCTGATGCATACCGACTTCAAACGAAACCCTCGTCCTCGTCGATGATTTTATAAAAATCATGCCGAGCGTTTTATTTTTCAATACCGGGTGTTCTATTTTGTTTTTATTATAGCTTTTTAGTTTTTCGGCCGTTTCAAATATATCAAAAATATCGTCCTTAGTTAAATCGGCCATTTTTAATAAATGCTTCATATTATTTATTCCTCCTGAAAATTAAAATTAAAATTATCGTTAATTATTTGCATAATATTTTCTCCAATATCCCCAGCCCTTTGTCTATTTCTTCGTATGTTATATTTAAAGGCGGTAAAAATCTTATAACGTCGCTCCCCGCAGTTAAAACAAGCAAGCCGTTATTCAGGCATTTCAGCGCGTAATCTTTCGGCGCTTCGCCGCCGTTTAATTTTATTTGCAAGCCGACCATCAAACCTTTTTGACGAATTTCGATAATTTTATCGCCTATACCTGTAAAGCCTTTTATTTTACATACGATATATTCGCCTTTTTTGATAACTTCGTCTAAAAAATCAATTTTCGAAACCGTTTCTAAAACTTCTAGCGCTCCCGCGCACGCGGCGGGATTTCCACCGTATGTCGAGCCGTGCATACCCGCCGAAAGCGTATTCTTGAGTTTTTCTCCGCACATAAACGCGCCAATCGGCAATCCCCCGCCAAGACCTTTCGCGGCTGTGATAATATCGGGCTCAACGTCAAAATATTCATGCGCGAATACTTTTCCCGTCCTCGCAATACCCGTCTGAACTTCGTCGAAAATCAATAAAATATCTTTGTCCAGACAAATATTTTTGACCTGCTTAATATAATCTTTGTCAATAAAATTAACGCCGCTTTCGCCTTGTATCGGTTCTATTATAACCGCGCAAATATCAGAATTATTCGACGTTTCGCTTATAAATTCTTCTATATTATTTTTTTCAACGAACCTGAAACCCTCGGGAAACGGGAAAAAATAATTATGAAAAACGTCCTGACCGGTCGCGGCGAGAGTCGTCATAGTTCTTCCGTGGAAAGAATCTTTAAGCGTTATAATCGCTCCCCTGCCCTTTCCGTATTTGTCAAAACTATATTTTCTCGCAAGTTTTATCGCTCCTTCGTTTGCTTCAGCGCCTGAGTTCGAGAAGAAAACTCTACTCATCTTCGCGAGCTTCGTAAGCTTTTCGGCCAACTTCGCGCTTACGTCTGAATAATAATAATTAGATATATGCTGAATCCTGTCAAGCTGTTTGCTTACCGCCGAAACCCAGCCGTTATTTGCCGCTCCGAGAGAGTTTACGCCTATGCCGCTTGTAAAATCGATATAACTTTTGCCGTCCGCATCTTTTAATACGGAGCCTTTGCCTTCGACCAATACAACGGGATATCTTCCGTAAGTTCCCATGATATATTCGTCGTGATATTTAATTAAATCTTGATTATTCGCCATAATACTTCTTATGCCTCCAAATTATTTAAAAATATAACTATTGTATTATTATACACTATATTGCATAAATATGCAATAGTTTCGAGTATATAAATATATTATATCAACTATAAATAAATCTTATAATTCTATTAATTCCTTAACGCTTTCTGTTAAATTCAAGCAGCCGTCTTTTTTTACAACGACTAAATCTTCTATTCTTACGCCGAAGTTATTTTCAAGATAAATCCCTGGTTCTACCGTCATAATCATGTTTTCTTCCAGTATTATTTTATCCGTTTCCTCTTTGTCTGAATTTAACAAACTCGGGCTTTCGTGTATTTCAAGACCCAGCGAATGGCCCAGATTATGACCGAAATTTTCTCCGCATCCAGCGTTTTTTATTATATTTCTCGCCGCTTTATCCGCTTCCCTGCCGTTGACTCCCGCTTTTATTCTATCAATCGCCGCAGTCTGCGCGGATTTTACCGTATTATAAACGTCACGCATTTTCTGACCCGGACTGCCTATGCAAACCGTTCTCGTCATATCCGAACAGTAACCGTTATAAACCGCGCCGAAATCCATGAGTAAAAACCCTTTCGAAAGTTTAATATTTTCCGGTTTGCCGTGAGGATACGACGATTTTTTCCCCGATACCGCTATAGTGTCAAACGAAGATTTCTCCGCGCCGTTCTTTTTCATAAAATATTCAAGTTCGACCGCTATATCAGTTTCTGTAATCGAGTTTAATCCCGAAGAAATAACTTTTAGAATATGCGTAAACGCTAAATCTGTTATTTTCTGCGCTTTTGCTATGTTTTCGATTTCTGTAAAGTCTTTTACTTTACGCATATTTTCCAGAAGATTGCCGCTCTCGCATAGTTTAAAACCCCCGAACAATTCGTCAAAATACTTCTTCGTTCTTAAATAAATATAATTCTCTTCGTATAAAATATTACTTATTTTTTCTCTTTTCAGAAGTTCGCGGTAATAGTTTTGCGCGTCGTTTTTTTCGGGAAACAATTCGACGATATAATAGTCTCCGAGCGTTTTTTCCGCGATTTCTATGTATCTTGAATCGGTGAAAAAATATTTATTTTCCGGAGTTATTATTATATAGGCGTTAGAAACCGCAAGATTCGTCAAATATCTTCTGTTTTGCTCTGAAGTTACAATAAATGCCGGGGCTTCGTCTTTTTGCCGTAATTTCCGCCGTACTTCGGAGATTCGTTTCGTTATCATTAAATTGCGCGCCTCTTTTCATAATATTTTATATTTAACTTGCATACAAACTATATTCTATCACAAATAATTAACGAAATCATAAATATTTTGAAAATAAAAACAAAAAAATCTTGACTTTATTTTATAATGCTTTATAATAGAATATAACAGTATATTTTTTATAATTTATTTTTCGGAGGATAAAATCAATGAGCGCAAAATTAAAAGCGGCCGTCGTCGGATGCGGCGGTATATCAAACTGGCACTTCAGCAGGGTTAAAGATTATGAGGACGTCGAATACGTCGGGTTTTACGACATAAAAAAAGAAAGAGCCGAAAAAATGGCGGACGCGGCAAAACAAGGCAAAGCGTTCGACTGTTATATCTCTATGCTCGACGAAAGCAAACCCGATATATTATACGTCTGCGTTCCGCCCGACCAGCACGGCATGATTGAACTCGAGGCAATAAAACGCGGTATACACATGATGATTCAGAAACCCATAGCGACGGACGTCGCGGTCGCCGAAAAAATATGCGATTTGGCGACTCAGCACGAAATTATAATCTCAGTCGGTCATCAGGACAGATATCTCGATTTAGTCGACCCGATGCGCGAATTTCTGAAAGACAGGCATATAGGCTTAATCAACGGCGCGTGGGTCGGAGGAATACCCATGGTCTACTGGTGGGTGAGAAGAAGCACGTCCGGAGGTCAGGTCGTCGAGCAGAATATTCACTTGTACGATATGCTGCGTTATCTAATCGGCGAACCCGTGACAGTTTACACAGCCGGCGGAAAAGGCATGGTTAAACCCCATACTCTGCCTATTATCGGCTACGACGTCGAAGATTACACCGCGACGACGGTCACTTTCAGGAACGGTTCGGTCGCGAATATATTCACCGGCTGCTATATGGAAGAGGGCGGCGGTATGCAGAACGGACTGACTTTTTACGCGAAAGACGCGACGATCGATTATCATCTCAGGGATAAAGTTATATTCACAGACAAAAACGGAACAAAAGAAGTCAAGACGGAAATAGAGCAGGGCATCGCTCTCGACAGAGTGTTTATAGACGCCGTCAAATCGGGCAGACCGGAAGACATACAGAAAATACGCTCGCCGTATTTCGACGCTATAAAATCGCTCAAATTTACAGTCGCGACAAATACTTCCCTCGACACGGGCAAAGCCGTCTATGTAAATTTATAATTTATAGATTTATAAAAAATATAAACAAAGGAGAGATAAATCATGCTTAAATTTTCACCCTGCATAGAAATGATGTTCACGAAAGAATATCCGGATTTTTACGACAGGTTCAAAGCCGCGAAAGATTCCGGAGCGGACGCCGTGGATTTCTGGGGCTGGTCCGGTAAAGACATGAACAGAATCGGCGACCTGATAAATAAATACGGGCTGACGATTTCGAGCGTCTGCGTCGATACGACAGATTCTGAAACCGCGAAAATTTTCGCCGAGAAAAGACTGCTCACCCGCGATAAAGACGCGTTCGGCGCATTTTATAAGTCCTGTCAAGAAAGCATAAAAATGGCGCAGACTCTTAAAATACCGTCGCTGATTGTCACGACGGGCAACGAAAGACCAAATAATATCACCCGTTACGAACAGCACGCGAATATAGTTTTGATGTTAAAACACGCCGCTCCTCTGTTTGAAGATTCGGGCGTAACTCTTATCGTCGAACCGTTGAATATACTCTGCGACCACGTCGGCTATTTTCTCTCGTCGTCCTACGAAGCGTTCGAGATTTGCAACGAAGTCGGGAGTAAAAATATCAAAGTTCTATATGACATATATCATCAGCAGATAACGGAGGGAAATTTAATCCCGACGATTCGCAAGTATTTTGACTTAATCGGGCATTTCCACGTCGCGGACGTTCCCGGAAGAAACGAACCCGGAACGGGAGAAATAAATTACAGAAACGTTTTTAAGGCTATCGAAGACCTGGGCTACGACAAATACGTCGGGCTTGAGTACAGACCCGTAGCGGACAGCGCAAAAACAATAGAAGCGGTCTTCGAACTGTGTAAATAAAAAATATTTAATTTTTAGAATTTAATTTTGGAGAGGAAATAAAAATATTATGGTAAAACTCATCGTCGGAGTCAAAGGCACGGGCAAAACAAAGACGCTTATAGATATGGTCAACAACGCGCTCGAAGAATCCTCGGGCAAAGTCGTCTGCATAGAAAAAGGCGGCAAGCTTATATTTGACATAAAGCATCAGGCAAGACTCGCAGACACGACCCAGTATAATATATGCGGTCCCGACGCTCTTTACGGTCTTATATGCGGGCTTTACGCCGCCGATTACGATACTACGCATATTTTTATAGATTCCGCTTTAAAAATATGCGCCGGCAAAACGAAATCGGAAGAAGAAAATATCGCGGACTTCGCCCGCTTTCTCAAACTTGCCGACGAAATTTCAAAGAAAAACAATTTCGAGTGTATAATTACCCCTCGTGTCGCCCC
>WRMA01000075.1 GCA_009777355.1 Oscillospiraceae bacterium
TGCCTCTGGGCTTTGCGGTATCCGAAAATATAAGCCGGATAAGAGTGGGTGAGCCGAATATATTTATAACCCAAAACGAAATGATGAAACAGGCTTCCGGAATTTCAGATAACGTCTTCTCGAGTATTCAGCAGTCGGGAAACTCAAACGAAAATTTAACCGAATCGAGAGCCGAATACGGGGTTTACACTTATTATATTTCTGATACTTCAAAAAGAGGGATAATAAATCACACGTATACTAACGATACTAAACGTCAGGTTTATATATATTTGAAATCGACCCGTACCCCGGGCAGCAGACCGGCAACGGTAAGGGTGAACGGAGAAGAAAAAAAATACGAGATAAACAGAGGCATAACAATCGACTGCGGCGTCGTTTTAGAGGGGCAGGATATAAATATAAGCTTTGACGTCGACGCGGGAACAAGCGGAACGTTCAATTTGTTTGTAGTGGGCTTCGATGAAGAGGCGTTTAAAAAGGGCTATGATATATTAAACGGAAGCGCATTAAATATAACCGAGTTTAAAGACACGAAAATAAAGGGAACGATAAACATAGAAAAAGACGGGCTATTATTCACGTCTATTCCGTACGACAGAGGGTGGAACTTAAAAATCAACGGTAAAAAGACAGAAATAAATCCGTTATCAGAAGCTGAAATAAACGACATTGCCGCAGACGGCGAAGAAAAACCCGACCCTCGGCAAATTAAAAAAATCACCGACGCTTTCGTCACCGCGCCGATAAGCGCGGGAGAGCATGAAATTGAGCTGTATTATATAACGAACGGTTTAATTCCGGGGATAATAATATCGCTGATTTGCGCGGCGATACTAATTTTCTTTTCTTTTTATGAAAAAAGAAAAGAAACAAAAGAAAAACAAAAAATAATAAAAAATAACGTGAGGATATAATTTTATGAAAAATATCGCTGATTTGATTTTCCCGGACGTTAAGCTTACGCCCGAAGATTTAGAGAAAAAATACCCCAAAAGAGATTTGAAAGACGGCGCATGCGTTACGAGATTCGCGCCCAGCCCAACGGGATTTATTCACTTGGGGAATTTATGGAGCACGTTAATAGGCGAAAGGTTAGCGCATTTGAGCGGCGGCGTGTTCTATATCAGGTTAGAGGACACGGACCAGAAAAGAGAAATCGAAGGCGCGACCCGTGGTATATTTAATTTTTTGAAAAATTTCGATTTGAATATTGACGAAGGTTTTCAGCAAGGCGGCGAAGTTGGAAATTACGGTCCGTATATTCAAAGCGAACGCATGGAAATATATAGAGTCTATGCGAAAAAATTAGTTTCGGAGGGTAAGGCTTATCCGTGTTTTTGCAGTCCCGAGGAACTCGATAAAATCAGGGAAAATCAAGCCGCGGTCAAAGAAAACACGGGATATTACGGCAAATGGGCAAAATGCAGGGATTTAAGCTTTGAGGAAATCAAAAATAAAATAGATAACGGCGAAAGTTATATTATAAGATTTAAATCGTTCGGCGACGAAAATAAAAGAATCGCAGTCAACGATTTAATAAAAGGTCTGCTCGACCCTCCGGAAAATATCAGAGACGAACTCGTACTGAAATCCGACGGACTGCCGACGTATCATTTCGCCCATGTCGTAGACGATTATTTAATGCGTACAACTCATGTGGTAAGAGGAGAGGAATATCTCTCGACTCTGCCGGTTCACGTACAGATGTTCGAGGCGTTAGGCTGGCAGAGTCCGCATTATATGCAGCACGCGCATTTATTAAAAAGGGACGGAGAATCGAAACGTAAATTGTCAAAACGCAAAGACCCCGAACTCGCCCTTGATTATTACGGTAAAACGGGATATATTCCGCAATGCTTAAAAGAATATATCATGACTTTGTTAAATTCAAACTACGAAGAATGGCGGTTAGCTAATCCTCATGAGGATTTGAATAATTTTGATTTTACAGTCGAGAAATTAAGTCCGTCCGGCGCGCTGTTTGATTTGAATAAACTAAACGATATAAGCAAGAATTATATCTCGCTTTTATCTTCAGACGAAATATATAATTATGTTAAAAACTGGGCGGAAATATACGATGAAGATTTCTATAAGATTCTTGAGGAAAATCAAAAATACGCAAAAGATATTTTGTCAATCGGAAGAGGAGGGGAGAAGCCTCGAAAAGACATAACTTTTATCAGAGAAGTCAAAAATTATATGAGTTTCTTCTATGAAGAATTATTTGAACCGGATTATAAAATGCCGGAAGTTTTTGAAAAAAAGCCGGAGATTACAGAAGATATTATAAAAAAAATAGCGGAGGATTATATAAATATATATGATTCAAACGACGATTCAACGGCTTGGTTTGATAAAATAAAAACCCTTGCGGGAAAATATAATTTTGCGTCCGATATGAAATTATACAGGAAAAATCCGCAGGATTACAAAGGCAGCGTAGCGGACGTAAGCATGATTCTGCGTATCGCGGTCTGCGGACGGCAGAACTCGCCCGATATGTACGACGTGTTTAAAATCATGGGAAAAGAGAGAATAATGAAGAGACTGGAGAGGTTTATATTTAGAAATGAATGAAAACAGATTTACGGGAAAAGCTGAAATATATAAAAAATACAGACCCAAATATCCGAAAGAATTATTTGATTATTTATATTCGCGGGTAGGTTTTGGTCAGGATAAAATTATCGCGGACATAGGTTCGGGAACAGGGATATTCAGCAGATTATTACTTGAACGCGGCAGTAAAGTTTTTTGCGTCGAGCCGAACGAAGATATGCGTAAAACAGCCGAGAGCGATTTATTGGGGTTTGAGAATTTTATCTCTGTAAACGGCAATGATAAAAACACGGGACTGCATGAAAAAAGCGTGGATTTCATCACGGCCGCGCAGGCGTTTCATTGGTTCGACAGACAGGCGTTTAAATTAGAGTGCCGGAGAATCTTAAAAGACGGCGGGAAAGTTGCGCTGATTTATAACAGCAGAGACGATTCAAGCGAAATGATACGTAAACTTGATATTGTAAAACAAAAATATTACGTTGATTCACAGGGATTCCGGCAGAGGGGAGACCCTCCGGAAGAATACGGGGATTTTTTCACGGACGAGATTTGCGAATACAAGACTTTCAGAAACGATATGAAAATTAATAAAGAATGTTTTATCGGAGGGAATTTGTCTTCGTCATACGCGCCGAGGGAAGAAACAGACCCCGGAAAATATCATGGATTCGTAAAAGATTTAGACGAATTATTCGGCGAGTATAATACGGACGGGTTTTTGGATTCGCCGTGGATAACGAAAAGCTATACGGGAAGGGTGTGAGAAGATTATGAGAAAGTTTGAGTGGGACGAGAATAAGAATTTTAAAAATAAGATGAAACATAGAATTTCCTTTGAAGAAGCAATCGCTGTATTTGAAGATACGCGCGCGGTTAGAATATATGATGAAGAACATTCGGAAGAAGAAGAACGGTTCTTAATTATAGGGTTTGACTTTAAAACGCGGCATCTTTCGGTCTGTCATTGTTACCGCGGAAAAAACGAAGAAATTATAAGAATAATATCCGCAAGGAGAGCCACAAAGAGCGAACGGAAATTATACAGAGAGGAGAATAATATATTATGAAAATCGAGTATACGAGAGAAGATTTTAAAAGAGGCGTAAAAAATCCGTTTTATCACGATTTTTGCAAAGACGTTACGGTCGGCGTAAGACATGAAGATTATGAATTGTTTAAAAAAATCGCCGAATCTTACGACGTTACGCCCGAACACATGATGCAGTCGTATCTTCGGCAGCACGCAGACTTATTAAGAGAAGATTATCCAAACGAATAAACCCCGTAAATCAAAAAAACAACAGGAGAAATAAAAAAATGAGCGGAAATAATAATAATAATTTAAACGCGAATCTTGAAGAAATGTCGAATTTTTTGTATGATATAATCGCGAAAGATATAGCCGACGGCAAATATAAAGAAATTGCCATCCGTTATCCCCCCGGTCCTAACGGTTATATGCATATAGGTCACGCAAAATCTGTCCTGATAAATTATCTCGCAAAGAAAAAATTCGGGGGGATTTTTAATCTTAGATTCGACGATAAAAATCCCGTAAGCGATGAGGAAGAATATGCGAAGTCTATATGCGAGGATATAAAATGGCTTATTGGAACCGACCCGGATAATATTTTTTACGGCTCCGATTATTTTGACAAATGCTATGAATACGCAGTAAAGTTAATCAAAGACGGCAAGGCTTTCGTCTGCGATTTATCGTCTGAAGAGTTTACAGAATATAAAGGGGATTTTAATAACCCCGGTAAAGAAAGTCCGTACAGAAACAGAAGCGCCGAAGAAAATCTCGATTTGTTCGAACGCATGAAAAACGGAGAGTTTGAAGATAAGTCAAAGACTTTGAGGGCTAAAATAGATATGGCGAGCCCGAACATGAATATGCGCGACCCGATTATATACAGAATAATTGACGTTCCCCATTACAGGCAGGGCAATAAATGGCGTATCTATCCCATGTACGACTACGCTCACCCCCTGCAGGACGCAATCGAAGGCATAACCCATTCCATGTGCTCTCTCGAATTTGAAAATAACAGACCGTTATACGACTGGTTTATCGATAACGTCGGCATAGAAGAAAATAAAAAGCCGCATCAGTATGAGTTCGCAAAGTTGAGAGTGACAAATACTGTTATGGGCAAGCGTTATCTTAAAGATATGGTCGAGACAAAAACGGTCGACGGCTGGGACGACCCGAGAATGCCGACGTTGAGCGGTCTGCGCCGCCGCGGGTTTACTCCGTCGGCGATAAGGGATTTTGTTTTAAAAGCCGGGGTTTCGAAAGTTTATAACAACGTGAGCATAAAACTTCTGGAGTTTTGTCAGAGAGACGAATTAAACAAAACGGCAAAAAGAAAAATCGCGGTTCTTGAGCCGATTCCCGTGACTATAATAAATTATCCCGAAAATCAAACGGAATATTTCGACGTTTCAAATAATCCGGAAGACGAAACGTCGGGAACAAGAAAAATCGCGTTTTCTAAATATCTATATATAGATAAAAGCGATTTCGAAGAAAATCCGCCGCCGAAATTTTTCAGGCTTAAACCGGGCGGAGAAGTGAGATTAATGGGCAGTTATATTATAAAATGCGAAGAAGTAATCAAAAATCCCGACGGAAGCGTAAAAGAAATTTTATGCGTTTACGACCCCGAAACAGGCGGCAAAAATCCGCCGGACGGACGGAAAATCAAGGGAACTATCCATTGGCTTTCCAAAAATAACGCCGAAAAAATAAATATAAATTTGTTTGATTATTTGTTTATATCCGAAATTCCCGACGACAAAAATTACGCGGAGCACCTGAACCCGAATTCAAAACTCGAATATAAAAACTGTTTAATAGAAAAAGACGCGCTCGAAGCTGACCCGGGAGAAAGATTTCAGTTCGTAAGAATGGGATATTTTTACAAAGACTGCAAATACGACGGAACATATAACAGAATAGTGACGTTAAAAGACAGTTACAAGATTTAAATTTGTTTTATCAACTTTATCAACGCAAAAACCCCCGATTTATCGAGGGTTTTAAAACTTTGGAGCGGGTGATGGGAATCGGACCCACGCAATCAGCTTGGAAGGCTGAAATTCTACCATTGAACTACACCCGCATCGTTTCGCAAACTCTATTATATCAGATTTTTTTTTACTTGTCAATACTTTTTTTATTTTTATTTTTATTTTTTTTATATAAACTGAAATTAAGACGGATAGAAATAAATTAAACGGAGAAAATATATAAATAAAATATCCGGAGGAACAATATTTTGATAAAATTAACGATGAAGTTTAAGATTTTTTTTATATTTATTTTTATATTTACGCTTGCTTTTTCTGTTTCTGCGTCAGCAAACGACGCCGCAGACATTACGGAAACGGACGATAAAAAATATATAGCCCTGACTTTCGACGACGGCCCTCATCCAAAATACACCGAGGCGGTTCTCGATATTCTGGAGGAGAAAAAAGTTGCCGCGACGTTTTTCGTCGTGGGTTTCAGAGCGGAGCTGCAGCCCGAAAGCTTGAAAAGAATGAGAAAATTAAACTGTGAAATCGGCAACCATACTCAGACCCACGCGGATATGTCGTCGGATTACGTAAAAAACGGCGTCACTTCTGAAATAGAAAAATGCAGCGAGGCGATTTTCGCCGCAACCGGGGAATATCCCGTCATATACAGGCCGCCGTTCGGCAGGATAAGCAAAACCAACGAAAAGAAAATACCCCTGCGTAAAGTTTTATGGACGGTAGACAGCCTTGACTGGAGTATAAAAAACAAAAATAAAATAATAAATAATATCGTTAAAAACGTAAAGGACGGCTCGATTGTCTTAATGCATGATTTTTATGATTCTACCGTTAAGGCTCTGCCCGAAATTATAGATATATTAACCGGCGAGGGCTTTGTTTTCGCGACGGTGAGCGAACTTGCGGAGCTGTCAAAAATATCGAAACTGCAGGAATATTTTCTCGACGGTTAGGATTAAAAAATTTTTTAAAAAAATTTAAAAATAACTTAAAAACCTCTTGACTTTTTTTTAAATGCGTGATATAATATATTTGGAATAGATATAAATATATAAAATTTCAAATTATTTACACATAATATAAAGAGAGGTTTTGATTGCTGTGAAATATAAATATAAATTTAAAGGAATTTTAAGCTTCATACTTGTCGTATCTTTTATAATCTCCGCGGGCGCGTTTAATATTACGCCCGCCTATGCGTCGCCGACGACAAATAATGCTATTGACCCTGACCATAATATCGTTTACCCTAAAGGCGAACTCGAAAAAAACGCCGCAGCTGCGGCAATGCGGGTAACCGCAGATGAAACGGGCTATTATATAGACCTTGCGGCGGAGAAAATCATGAGGTCCGAGGCTGGCGTCGACCCGGGGGCGAAATACATAAGCTACGACGGGAGAAAATGGACGGCCGTTTTAATACCCGCCGCGGGGCTCGATATATCAAAAAAGCTTAATAAAGCGACGAATATCATGCTTGCGGACGATTACGACAAAAAAACAAAAGAAACGGGCGACAGCGTTTGGAAGTTCCCGTCGATAGAAAAACGCCCCAAACTGTCTAAATTTACGCTTAACTACGCGGAGTATCTCGGGAAAAGCGAAAACGGTCAGTGGACGCTCGCCGTTGCGAACGGCGATATCACAGACTTGCAAATCGCGCAGACGGCCGATAAAAAAACTCCGCTCAAAGATAAAGGCTGGGGAACGTTTCCTGAAAAAGCCGGAAAAGAAGAGGGAATAGAAGTTCAGGACTTGCTTCCCAGCGGCAAACAGGCGAAAACGACTTATCTCATACGCGTCGCTCCCGTGGTGAACCAAGGCCGGGGCGAGATTATTCCCGCGTCCAAACTGAGAAAAATAAACGTGAGCGGAGTCGCAAGAGCGACGAAATATAAAGAAGATTATAAAAACGGAGTTATAAAGGCGAAAATCGGAGTTCAGTATCAGAAAAAAGACATAGTCAAAATAGAAGACGGCAAAGAAGTGATGATTGAAACATGGGTTGACGATGGTATCAAAGAAGGCGAGTACAGTACCGCGGCGCTCAAAACCGTGGAAATGACTTACGGCGCGACGTACCGTTTCCGTACGGCTCCCACTTCCGCGCTGTCGCGGAAACCCGCGTCGAAATGGCAGGAAATTAAAGTAGACGAGCAGCATACGATGACGACGGCGGAGGCTTTGTCTAACGTGACCGTGAACAACGCGAGAGTTTCCCTGAATAAAGACGTCGAGGTATTAAATACCAACGGCAAATGGGGTTCGACTATTCCGGCAAATGACGATACGTTAAAAGTGCGTTTCAAAGCGGGGGTAAGGAAAAGGCCCGTGAGTACCGAAATTGACGTAGAACTTGTCCGCGAAGAAAGATACACGAACGGCGTTTATTCAAGAGTTTTGATAGGCGTAGCGCCGGGCGAAAAATTAGTAGGCGACGTGGTATTGTTTGAGAGAAGAGATAAAGACGTAGTCGAAAAAGATAAAAACGAAAACGAAGGTATAGAATATAAGGTTGGAGATGATGTAAAAAAATTAATCTACGACAGCGAAAAATTAATCCTTGACAAAGATGTGATACCCGGTGGAACTGTCTTTGCCGTGTTTGATATAAGAATCAGCGACACCGTTAGGGCAGAACTTGAAGATTCAGAGAAATATTTAGAAACGAAAGATTTTACCGTATCGGGAATACACGCGAATAGTATGTTCAAATCTGACGCTCTGGAAGTTATTTTCGTAGACGAAATTGTAGATGAGTATACCGACGTTTTTACCGGAGAACAGACTGACACCAAAAAAATTGCAGTAGTACGGCTGAAGCGCATAGGCGGGAGCGATAATTATTCTCCGTTCAGAACGATTAACCCGCATTTCCCGACGGCAAACGCGGCGAATACTGTCGCAGTAAAAATCAGCGAGGCTGGCTCTAAATATTCGGTGTACAGCCCGACTGTGACCCGTAACCTGACAACCTCCGACGCAATGAAATCCGTAACCGGAACGCCTTCAGCAGAAACGAGCGAAATCAGAGTGACGGCGGAAAAAGGCGACTATGCGTACATGTCGAAATTCAAGTTTGAACTGGGAGAAAACCCCGTTTGGAAACTTGACGAGCTGGAGTTTACGACGGCTGCGGGAAACAGCGTACCGTCTAATTCGCTTGATATAAATAAAGATGAAGATAAAGAAAAATTTATAAGCGTTGATATAGATGCAGGCGTGAGCGAAGACTTCACCGTCGGTACGGGTCACGGAGTTTATGTCAGGGTAAAAGAAATGGAAACTAAATACAGTATTGACGCCATACCGGAGAGAAAGTGGACAAAAATATATACGGTGACAGCGAACGATTATACTGACGGAGGCGCAGATATAACGACTGACGTTACGGTTAGCGGTACGATAAATGTTCCGCTTGCGGACGAGCATGAAATCACGGTGGAATTAACAAATAACACATTCAAAACTGCGATAACGAAAGATACGGACGTTACAAGTTGGATTAACCTGCCAAAGGGATTGACGGCAATCGTGACAAATCCTGTGGCGCAAGACAGCGAGGAAATCACAATCACGATTAAGGGAACGCCGACAGAACCTTCGGAAGCTAATATATCCGTGAGGATTCCGGCAGACAGGCTTACAAGCGGCAGCACGCCGATTACAACAACGTCGAATGACAACGCTAAATTCGAGATAAAAGCTCCGAGCGCGGTGGTTAATCCTATTGATGTAAAAGGTATTATAGGACAAAAAATTACTGAAGCTGACGGATATATTATTAGGATTGGATTGTCGAACGATACATTTAAAACAGATGATGGAAAATTACTTGAGGGTTGGATTAAGAATCTTCCCGCAGGATTGACCGCAGGAGAAATGACGATTACGGGTAATAATACTGCTAACCCTACGGCGGCAATACCCATCACCGGCACTCCAACGGCGGTTTCGAATGAGGATATTAGTATAATAATCCCAAAAGAAGTTCTTACAAACAG
>WRMA01000076.1 GCA_009777355.1 Oscillospiraceae bacterium
TCCAGAATATATTTTATATTAACTCTCCCGCCCATTTTTTTTGTGATAACGCTTTCGTTCTGCATAAAAACGTCGGCGGTTCCCGAGCCGATGTTTCCGAATCCCAGTATTGCTATATTAAACATAAATTTTTAAATCTCCTGAATTTTAATATATAATTTAATAATTATAACATAATATTTTTAATTTTTTGTGATAAAATTATAGATAATTTAAAATTTAGAAAGGATATTATTTTAATGAGAGTGAAAACAAGGCAAATTTCAGCCGTAATCATATTAATAATTATAATTTTAATCCAGGGCTGCGGACAAAGTCAGATAGAAATATTTTACCCGGAAGATTTTGAAACGCCGGTAAATCCCGGCGAGTATATCTGCCTGTCCGTTTACGGGAGCGGCGGGGAGGAGATAATACCCGAAGTTTACGTCCGGTCAAATTATAGAAATAATATATCCGTCGCCGATTTATCGGGGGATATACTGCGGGAACTGGGTAAACCCATAGTGTTTTCCGGAATCGGCGATATGATTTATGTCAAAGGCATAGACAATCTGTTCGAGTTCGACCATGGCGCGCTTAGCGGCTGGATGTATTTTGTAAACGGAGAACGCCGGGGAATCGGCTGCGGCTCGTATATTCTGAGCGGCGGCGACTGCGTCGTATGGAGATATACTTTTGATTTGGGCGAAGATATAGACGCGGCCGTCGAGTAGGGGCGCGCATTGCGCGTCCGCAAAATCACCTAATAATATAAACAAATATAATTTTGGAGAATTAATAAACAATGCGGGAAACACAGGATAAAAAAGACGGCAGAACGGACATGACCCGGGGCAGCCCGATTAAATTAATAATAAAATTCGCGCTGCCGCTTCTTATCGGCAATATTGTCCAGCAGACGTATAATCTCGCAGATACGGTTATCGTCGGCAATTTCGCCGAAAACAGCGACGACTGTATCGCGGCGGTGGGCGTCGCCATGCCCGTGATGTTTCTTATGGTCGCTCTGTTTTTCGGTATGTCGCAGGGCGCGACCATAATAATATCGCAGTTTTACGGCGCGAACGACTCGAAATCTATAAAACGCGCGGTAGATACTGTCTATGTGTTTCTGTTTATTATGTCGGTTCCCCTGACAGTAACGGGACTGCTTATAAGCCGTCCTCTTCTCGAGACGATAAACGCGGAGGGGAATATTTTAGAGTACGGCGTAACTTATCTGAGCATAACTTTTTTCGGGATACTTCCGTCGTTCGGCTTTAATCTAAACAGCGGCATACTTCAGGGGTTGGGAAACAGCAAAATTTCCCTGCTGTTTCTCGGGATTGCGAGCGGGGTCAATATAATTTTGGATTTGTTGTTCGTCGCGGTGTTCAGATGGGGAGTCGCGGGAGTCGCCGTCGCCACGGTTATAGCGCAGTCGGCCGCGTTTATTTTCGGAATCCGGCACATAAACGGTAAAAATTACGGCTTTAAGATTTCGCTTTTGAATTTTAAAAAGCTCGAGTTTGATTTTACGCTTTTAAAAGATATCGCGAGAATCGGACTTCCGGGAGGATTGCAGAACGCGATGTTTTCAGTCGGATTTCTGTTTCTGCATAATTTAATAAACGCGATAAACTCGACCCACGCGGGGTTCACGGCGGGATTCACGAGCGCGCAGAGAATAGACGCTTTCGCGTTTCTGCCGATTATGAGCTTCGCGGTCGCGGTAACCACTTTCGTCGGTCAGAATATAGGCGCGGGAAATCTCGACAGGGTAAAAAAAGGAGTTAGGGCGGCGTGTCTTCTCGGACTTGGCGCAAGCATATTGATTTGCATGACCGTTCTGCCGATGAGCGGGGCGCTGATAGGAATGTTCAGCCGGACTCCCGAAGTTATAGAGTACGGTCAGGCCTATTTATACAGAATGATGCCGTTTATATTTATACTCGCCGCGCATTTTATTTTGAGCAGCGCGTTAAGAGGGGCGGGGCAGAGCATGGTTCCCCTTATCGGTTCGTTTATCGGGTTGTGGCTCGCGAGAGTTCCGGCGGCGTATTTGATATATTATATATCGCCGGGAGTTCCGGAGAATATATATTTTTCGTTTCTAATCGGCTGGACAATAGGACTGATTCCCGTCGCGGGTTATTATTTCAGCGGTAAATGGAAAAAGAAAGCGTTCAGATTTCTAAGGAGCAAAGAAGAATGAACAGAGAGATATTAAATAAAATAAGAGAAATAAATAATAAAAAAACTCAGAAACAGAAAGCCTGCGTCGTTACTTTCGGGTGTCAGCAGAACGAATCGGATTCGGAAAAGATAAAAGGTATGCTCGAGGCTATGGGTTATGAAATAACGGAATCTGATATAACGGCGGACAGCGGAGGCGGGGCAAAGGCAAAAGACGGCGCGGCGTTTGAGTTAGAGAACTGCGGCGTCGTTATAATTAACACCTGCGCGATACGGGAACACGCCGAGCTTAAAGCGTTTTCGCGTACGGGGCAGTTAAAGCGATATAAAGACAAAAATAAAGATATGCTTATAGGAATGTGCGGCTGCATGGTCGAACAGGAGCATATCCTCGAATATATAGAAAAAAGCTTTAAGTATGTGGATTTTGTTTTCGGTACGCGCTCTATTCATAAATTCCCGGAAATACTGCATAACGCTTTGTTAAATCTCCGGCAGAATAATACAGAGATAACGGAAACGGATATAGCAAATATAACGGAGATAGAAGAAGATATGCCGGCGAAGCGCGGCAGCCTGTTTAAAGCGTGGGTTCCGGTCATGTACGGCTGCGATAATTTTTGCTCTTACTGCGTCGTGCCTCATGTCAGAGGCAGGGAAAGGAGCAGAAAAAAAGACAAGATATTAGACGAAGTCAGGACGCTTGCCGCTAACGGCTATAAAGATATTACGCTTCTGGGGCAAAACGTAAACTCCTATAAAGACCCCGGCAATAAAAATTATGATTTTACCGAATTATTGAGAGACGTAACGGAAATAGAAGGCGATTACTGGCTCAGATTTATAACGTCACACCCGAAAGATATTTCCGGTAATTTAATAAAACTCATGGGAGAAAGTAAAAATATAGCGAATCATCTGCATCTGCCCCTGCAATCAGGGAACAACAGAATATTAAAGCTCATGAACAGGAAATACACCCGCGAAGATTATCTTGATTTAGTTGAAAAGTTAAAAGACAGTATAAAAGACATAGCGGTTACAAGCGATATAATCGTGGGTTTTCCGTCGGAAACAGAAGAAGAATTTGAAGAAACGCTTGATTTAATAAAACGGGCGGGTTTTGATAATATATTTCCGTTTATATATTCGAAACGGAAAAACACCCCCGCGGAAAAAATGGAGGACAATATTTCACACAAAGAAAAAACGGACAGATTCGCGGAGCTTATTAAAATCCAAAGGGAAATATCGGCGGAAAAAAATAAAGCGTACGAGGGTAAAACAGTCCGGGTTCTCGCAGAAGGAGAATATAAAAACGATAAGAATAAAAAAAATAACGGCAATTATCTCTCGGGGAGAACGTCGTCAAATAAACTTACAGTATTCGAATATAACGGAAACGTAGATTTAACCGGCAGTTTTGTAAACGTGAAAATAAAAGAAGGCAGACTTCACGGACTTTTCGGGGAGTTAGAATAAAAAAATAATTTAAAATAAAAATAAAAGAGGGGAGAAAAAATCAAGATGGCGAAAACTCCGATGATGCAGCAGTACGCCGAAATAAAAGAAAAATATGAAGATTATATTTTGTTTTACAGACTGGGCGATTTCTATGAACTGTTTTATAAAGACGCCGAAATCGGTTCAAGGGAGCTTGACCTGACTCTGACCGGCAGGGACTGCGGCGAAGAAGAAAGGGCGCCGATGTGCGGTATGCCGTTCCACAGCTCGGACAGTTATATACAAAGGCTCGTCGAAAAAGGCTATAAAGTCGCCGTATGCGAACAGACGGAAGACCCCGCTCTCGCGAAAGGTCTCGTAAAACGCGACGTAGTGAGGATAATTACCCCCGGAACTATTATAGAATCGGGATTTTTGAACGAGTCTAAAAATAATTATCTCTGCGCGGTATGCATAGAAGAAGCTTCGTGCGGCGTCGCTTTCATAGATATAACCGCGGGAATAATAAACGCGACTTTTTTTACGGGTCCGGACTATCTCGATAAGCTTTTAAACGAAACGGGAATTTTTTCCCCGTCGGAGGCCCTTATAAACGCGGACAAGTCGAAATTCCCCAGACTGTCGAGATTTTTAACGGATAAGTTAAACGCCGTGGTAAGCGACAATCAAAATCAAAGATTCGAACTGGAAACGGCAAGGAAAACAATCGAAGAAAGATTCGGCGGCAATCCGGAACTCGGTTCGAGTATCGACGTTTCGGCGGCTCCGGATATTTTAATACGCTCAATCGGCGCGCTTCTCGATTATTTATACGAAACGCAGAAAAGCGATATTTTAAACGTTACTGAAATAAGCCTCTATGATAAATCCCTTTATATGGAAATAGATTTGAACACGAGAAGAAATCTCGAAATTTCCGAAACTATGCGAAGCAAAGAAAAAAAAGGCTCGCTCCTGTGGGTCATAGACAAAACGAGAACGTCGAAAGGAGCGAGGACTTTAAAACAGTGGCTCGAGCAGCCTTTGCTGAACTGCCGCGCAATCCAGAAACGCCAGAGAGCGGTCGGGGAGCTAATCGAAAAAGTGATAGAGCGGGAAAAAATAAAGAGAGGTCTGTCTGATATCTGCGATATCGACAGGATAGTTACGAAAATAGTGTATAGAACGGCTAACGCGAGAGACTTGAAAAAACTCGCTTCGAGTATAAAAAATATCCCCGGCATAAAAGAACAAATCAGATTTTCCGTCAGCGAATTAATAAGCGAGCTTAACGCGAACACGGACGGCTTAACGGATATATTTAATATAATAGACAGGGCGATAACGGACGAACCGCCGGTAAGCGTAAAGGACGGGGGCTTTGTAAAATCCGGATTCAACGAAGAGGTCGACCGTTTGAGGGCGATAATATCAGACAATAAAAGCTGGCTGGAAAAAATAGAAAATTCAGAGAGGGAGAGCACGGGCATAAAAAGCCTGAAAATAAGATATAACAAAGTCTTCGGGTATTATATAGAAGTTTCGAAGTCCTATATTAATCAGGTGCCCGAGAAATATATAAGACGGCAGACCCTCGCGAACGGCGAAAGATACGTGACTGAAGAACTGAAAGAAATGGAATCGTCGATTTTGAGCGCGAACGAGAAGCTCGCCGCGGCCGAGCTTGATATTTTTGAGGACATAACAAAAATAATCGCGGCGAATATACACAGATTCCAGAAGACGAGCTACGCCCTGTCATGTATCGACGCGCTTTATTCTCTTGCCGAAATCGCCGAAAAAAACAATTATATATGCCCGGAAGTCGATTATTCTGATATTCTGAGCATAAAAGACGGACGGCATCCGGTCGTCGAGATTATGCAGAGGGATAATTATAATTATTATGTTCCCAACGACGTTTATATGGATAACGGCAGAAACCGGCTGTATATAATAACCGGACCTAATATGGCGGGGAAATCGACTTATATGCGCCAGACCGCGGTCATAACCCTTCTCGCGCAAATCGGCTCCTATGTTCCCGCGTCCGAAGCGCGAATCGGGCTCGTCGATAAAATCTTCACGAGAGTGGGGGCGGCGGACGATTTGGCGGCGGGGCAGTCGACGTTCATGCTCGAAATGAGCGAGGTCGCGTATATTCTAAAAAACGCGACGAAAAAAAGCCTTATCGTCTACGACGAAATCGGCAGGGGAACGTCTACTTTTGACGGCATGAGTATGGCGAGAGCGGTTCTGGAATATACCGCGGGCAAAAAACTCGGCGCGAAAACTCTCTTCGCAACGCACTATCACGAGCTTACGGAAATAGAAAACGAAATCGAAGGCGTTATAAACTATAATATCGCCGCAAAGAAAAAAGACGGCGATATAGTTTTTCTGCGTAAAATAATAAAAGGCGCGGCGGACGACAGCTACGGCATAGAAGTCGCGAAACTCGCGGGAGTGCCGGCGGAAATCATAAAACGCGCGCGGGAAGTTTTATCGGGGCTCGAACTCAAAGAGGGCGGGGGAGAGCGGGTATTGAAAAAGCAAAAAGCGACGGAACCAAAAGACGAACTCGAAAATATTTCTTTCGAGGATATAAGCAAAACGGAGATTTATAATAAATTAAAGAGTATAAATATAAACACCCTGTCCCCGCTCGAAGCGTTCAACGCGCTCTATGAACTGATAAAACTGTCAGAAAAATAAAATAAATCACGCGAACTGTATTTCGTATAGTTTTCTATAAATGCCGCCGTTCTGCAGAAGCTCTTCGTGTTTGCCGCTTTCCGTTATAACTCCCTGATGTATGACTATTATAATATCCGCGTTTTTGATTGTCGAGAGCCTGTGCGCGATTATAACGGTCGTGCGGTCTTTCGATATTTTTTTCAGCGATTCCTGGATTATCTCTTCGTTTTCGGTGTCTATACTCGCGGTGGCTTCGTCCAGAACCAAAAGCGGCGGATTGAACGCGACCGCCCTCGCAAAAGACAGAAGCTGACGCTGACCCGCCGACAAAGTCGCGCCCCGTTCCATTACCGGCTCGTTATATTTTTGATTTAAATCCCGTATAAAATAATCGGCGTTGACGTATTTCGCCGCTTCTTCCACCTGCGCGTCGCTTATATCAGAATTATTTAGTCTTATATTTGATTTTATATCCCCGGCGAATAAAAACACGTCCTGCATAACCACGGCGATAGATTTTCTCAGTTCGTCGAGTCTGTATTCTTTTATATTAACCCCGTCGAGTAAAATCTCGCCCTTCTGAATATCGTAAAATCTTCCCATTAAATTTATTATGGTCGATTTTCCCGAACCCGTAGCCCCCACAAAAGCCGCCGTCTCTCCCGCGTTGATTTTAAAGCTCACGTCTTTTAAAATATACTCTTCGCCGTTATAGGCGAACCAGACGTTTCTGAACTCAATACCGCCTTTTATTTCTGCTTTAGCGAGGCTCTTCCCGGAGTCGGAACTTTCGGAGTGTTCGCAGTTGTCCAGCAGCTCAAAAATCCTTTCGGCGGAGACCCGCCCCGACTGGATTGTCGCGAATTTATCCGCTAAATCGTTTATGGGGTGAAAAAATCTCCTCGAATAAGTTATGAACGCGTATAAAACCCCGAAATCGAGCGTTCCCCGGATTATATCCCCCGCGCAGAACCATATTAAAATCGAAATCGCGAGAGAGTTTATAAACTCGTTCGCCGGTCTGAAAATAGCGTTAAGCCTGACTCCCGTGACCGTCGCCTTGTTATATTCATCGTTTATTTTTTTATATTCGCCGAATTTTTCTTTTTGCTTGTTAAAAATCTGAACGAGCTTCATGCCGGATATATTCTCCGCGAAAAAAGCGTTTATACGCGCGATAAGCGAACGCGCCCACCTGAAATTTTCCTTCGCTTTTTTGTTAAATAAAACTGTCGCGAAAACAATCAGAGGAATTATGCAGAAACTAACGAGAGCAATCCGCCAGTTAAGCAAAAGCATCGCTATCACTATTCCGGCAATCATAAAAACGTCCTTAAACAAATCTATAATAACCCCGGAATATAATTCGCTTATCGCTTCTATATCGTTCGTAATTCTCGTTAAGAGACTCCCCGTCGAGTTTTTGTCAAAGAATTTCAAAGACATATTCTGGACATGGGAAAAAACCTGGAGCCTGATTTTATGTATAATCGTCTGACCCATGTAATTTAAAATATTAACCTGAAAATACTGCGTCGCCGCTCCGGTTATACTGCAAAGTAAATATAACCCTCCGAGAAAGTATATATTAACCAGAGGATTTTTTCCGCCTATATAATCGTCTATTATAATTTTGGTGATATACGGGTTGATTAAATCCGCAAGAATTATAACGAGAGCCAGAAACATCGCCAAAATCAGGAGCGGCAGAGCCGTCCTGAAATACGCGACCATTCTGAACCATATATTCCTCTTGCTTTTATCAAGCTTTACTTCTTCAAATCTTAAATTTTTATTTTTCATAAATCGAATCTTCTATTTTCTGTTTTTCGTTTAATTTATAATATTCGCCGCCCATAGAGAGAAGCGTCTCGTGAGTTCCTCTTTCCGTGATTTTCCCGCCGTCAAGATATATAATCTCGTCGGCGTTTTTCACCGTAGAGATTCTGTGCGAGATAATTATTCCCGTCCTGTCCGACAAAATCTGCTTTATATTCGACAAAATCTGCTCCTCCGTGTTTGTGTCCACAGCCGACAGGCTGTCGTCGAGAATTAATATAACCGGGTCTTTAACGACCGCCCTCGCAATCGACACCCTCTGTTTCTGCCCTCCCGATAAAGTTATGCCCCTCTCGCCGATTACGGTGGAAAAATCCTGCGGGAATCCCATGATATTTTCATAAACGCACGCGAGCTTCGCAGAATCTATGACAGACTCCCGTTTTATCAGTTCGTCAAAAAATTTTATGTTTTCGTCGATCGCGGCCGCAAACAAGAAATTATCCTGGGGAACACAGCCTATATTTTTACGCAGGGCATAAGTTTCGCGCTTATTTATATCGACCCCGTCCAAAAATATTTTCCCGTCGTCTATTTTATATAATCTCAAAATCAAATTCATGAGGGTCGTCTTGCCCGCTCCAGTAACGCCGACAATACCCAGAGTTTTACCCGCGGGAACAGATATATTTATATTATCGAGAGCCTTTTTCTGCGAGCTTGAATATCTGAAACTAAGATTTTTTATTTCTATTTCGCCCCTTGTAATTTCATCGGGCAAAGCGCCGGGCAGGTCTTTTATATCGCTCTCCGCTAAAAATATCCCGTCCAGTCTTCCCATAGAAGCGAGCGCTCTCTGCCATACTTCAACGATTCTGCCAAGATGCATGACCGGCATGACCATCATGCCGAAGTAAGTGTTAAAAACTACAAATTCGCCGATATTTATATATCCCCTGACTGTAAATACCGCTCCGAAAACCAAAATAAAAGCGAAGCAAATCCCGAAACTTACTTGAATCGCCGGATTTAAAATCGCGGAGAATTTAACGTATTCCATTTGCAGACGCAGTCTCTCGCGGCTCGCATTCTCGAGTTTTTCTATTTCGGATTTTTCCTGAACATAGCCTTTTACTATTCTAATCCCCGATAAATTCTCTTGGATTTTGTCGCTCAAATCCGCGAAAGCGTTTTGTACGAGCGTAAATTTTAGCCTTATTCTCGACTTCATAAAAAATATGATAACAGCCGCGGCAATAACCGGAACGATTGCGATTAGAGTCAAAACGAAATTTATAGTTCCCGCCATAACGATAATCGTCGCGAAATTTAACAAAACCCCCTCGACCAAAAAGACGAAGCCCATAGCGAACGCCATTCTCACCGCGCCCAAATCGTTTATAACATAAGACATCAAATCGCCGGTTTTATTCGAATTATAAAACTTCGGCG
>WRMA01000077.1 GCA_009777355.1 Oscillospiraceae bacterium
TACGTTAAGACCGGTAGAGCCAAGGCTCAAAGGCGAGCCGGGATAGCTTTCAGTTATACCCATGAATATATTAGCCTCCGCAAGTTCTATATTGGCGGGATAAAACTGCCTGAGTATTTGTATCGGGGTATAGCCTGAATTAAGTAGCCACCGAAAAAGCCATGGAATAATGGCACTTTCTATCTATTTTTAGTATAATACAAGCTGTAGAAAAAGTCAAGCGTTTTTTATAAAATTCCAAAATTTGCCTCTCCCGCAGTTGCAAGAATCGTTGTCATAAGTTCAGCGATTTTTTTATTATGTCCGCGTGCGCTTTTATGTTTTTCATCTCAGTAACGACACCACTTCGGGTAACCATAGTAGCAGATGGAGCAGTTGAAAAACCAGAGCCATTGCTTCCTTGAATGTGGAGAGCCCCTTGCCCTCCTGAATCGCCTGTAGAACCTCTGGTTCCAAAAAAGTTTGTACCTCCTCGACCGCCAGCGCCGCCACTTCCGCGCGAAGATGAACTCGGGCTTGGACTCGTACCTAATACTCCGCCGAAATTTTGCGATGTACCGCCTAACGCTATAAGAGAACCATTGTGCCCTCCATCGCCCCCATCACCAGTTCGTCCCCCATCACCTCCTCGGCCTCCGGCGCCACCTTTTGGTGGGGATCCCCAAGTTAAACTGCTTGCACCTTGCCCGCCAGTACCACCAGTTCCACCCCAACCCCAAGTGGAAGAGCCTCCATTACCGCCGCGTCCTCCGCTACCGGCTGTCATTTCTAAATAAGTCCTCGAAAATAGAGAACTATGCTGAGAATTAGTAAAACTATATGACATATTGTATGTTAGATTCGCAGCAGAAACAGACAAGGGAGTCCCTCCTGTTCCTCCATTGCCACCGCGACCGGCATTGCCGCCGTTTCCTCCCCAGCCTCCTGTTCTAGCACCACTAGCTCCAGTAGCGCCTGTACCACCATCAGCGGGGGTTCCTCCGGTAGCGCCAACACCCGCAGTTCCACCAGTTGCATAAACTCTTGAAATGTTTAGAATATTCACTCTATTTGCAAATATTCCATTTCCTCCGTCCCCGCCGTTTCCTCCGCGACCACCATGTGGTCCGTGAGTACCAGTTCTACCTGAAACTGTAGGCGTATTAAGCGAAACTGACGAAGACGCAGGTGTTGTGCCACTATCTCCGTTACCACCCGCAGCAGTTAAATTTGCTTCAATGGCAATGTCCAATGTACCTGTTAATCGAATTGCATCTTGACCGGTTTCGCCATCTCCTCCGGGAATCGAAATTGCAAGTGAATAGCTGCAGGCATTATTTGAAATTTCTCCTGCAAACACCGTCATGGTTTGACCAGCGGGAACCATATACCTAAATTCCCGACCTCAGCCTCCATCATCATTAAGCCCACCCCCGGATGCGTTGTATAAATAAGGATCAGAACCGGATGATGAATTATAACTCTGTATCCAAACACCGCTGTGCGATGGTGCTGTTATCGTAATTGGAACACGCCCAGCGGTTCCGGCGCCAACATATACAGTTTGCCGTATTGGATTAGTGGTCGGATTTGAAGTTCCTGTCCGATTTTGGCTATTGACCGAAAGGTTCGCATATCCGCAAATATACAAATTAGTCGAACCCTCAAGGGTTCTGAAATTGCCGAGACCGCTTACGCTGTTGCCATTTGCACCGCTACCAATTGAAATAACAGAAGGGTTTCCGTTTGTACCGGTGCCGCTAAATCTGAGTGCTGATGAATTTGCGTTTCCTTGATACCGAAAGTCATCAAAAACCACATTTGTGCTGCCTTCAATAACAATGTTAAGCCCTGTAAACAAGCTGCTTGAAGTTCCTCTGAACACGATTGTTCCCACAGAGTTGCGAACGGTCACCCTCTTGTTTACAGCAATCGTAGTGCCTGCAACCGATGAGAAATCTACGAGAACAGTACCGGTATTAGTGATTGTTTCAGGAAGTTGGGCAACGGTTGTATACCTATTTCCTGCGGAGATAGTCTTTGGCGTGAATTCTGTATAACAACCCGTTATCGTTCCATTGTTAACACCAGCAACGCCGCCGAAGCGCGAAGTATACGCCACGCCTAAAAATTTTATAGTCCCACTGTTATACCCAAACAACCCCGAAGCAGAGTTGCCGGGAACTATATATACTCCGGTCACTTTATTGCCGGCACCCTCGATGGTACCCGTAAACGGACTATAGCTAATTACAGTAGACCTCTTGCGAAATTAGAATAGATATGATAAAATATAGCTATGAAATACGAAAAGATAAAAAAATACAAGGACGGGAAATTCCGGAGAATAACAGGAGTAAAGCGCGTCGCATTTGAAAAAATGATAGAAATATTGAAAGCAGCATACGCAAAAAAGCATAAAAGGAGAGGAAGGCGCAGTAAACTGACGATAACTGACACAGGGTTTGTCGGCATCGGCAAGCTCCACAGAAATTTCTTGATACCATTAGACCTCTTGCGAAATTAAAGTAGAATTTCAAAATTGCATATACCGGCGATGAGATTGAAACGCAAGCCGAAACGTCTGCGCCTGTTGCGGTAGCGTTCTGATAAAATGCGGAAACGCTTGATTCTGCCGATGACGTGTTCATTTAAAGCGCGGAGCTTCGAGATAACCCTGTTGTAGTATTTGTCCTGCTTCGAGAGCAGACGCTTCTTCGTCTTCTTCAAGGGTATCAAGAAATTTCTGTGGAGCTTGCCGATGCCGACAAACCCTGTGTCAGTTATCCCCAAGGTTTTAGGTGATACGCGGGTTTTCGATTTTTTATACAGCTTGAAATCATGCGTCCTACCCTTGCCGAAAAACGTGCATATTACAGCATTTCGCGCCATATCGACTATCACTAACCCTTTTTTCGTGTAACGTCGTTTTTTGCCTGAGTAGTGCCGGTCGCGTTCATGTTTTTTTTCGGACGTTCGATCGGGCTTTCTGTCACATCTTTCAGGTCTATATCAATTTCGCCTGTCAGTAACGCGGCTTTGCCCGGCAGACTGAATGTCCCGTCTTTGATCAGTACTTCCTCTACCCATTTTATCAGGCGGTATATATTGCTCTCATCTATATCGTAGCTTGCCGCGATGTGCGCATATGTCCGATATTCCCGCAGATATTCAAGCGTTGATAGCAGCATATCTTCTATCGTCAGTTTACTGTGCCTTCCTCTCCTTTTGTGCTTTTTTGCGTATGCTGCTTTCAATATTTCTATCATTTTTTCAAATGTGACGCGCTTTACTCCTGTTATTCTCCGGAATTTCTCGTCCTTGTATTTTTTTATCTTTTCGTATTTCATAGCTATATTTTATCATATCTATTCTAATTTCGCAAGAGGTCTATAGTAGGGACGAACTGTGTTCGTCCGCAGATTTTAATAAAATTTCGCCATTTATGAGTTCAAATTTCACGGACGAACACAGTTCGTCCCTACAAAACAAATATTTTTTCACATTTTATCATATATTCAAAAAAACAGTCACGTTTAGGCTGTTTTTTTCATAAAATATAATAAAAACCCAAAATAAACTTGCGGGGAAATATAATGCCTAAATCTATTATCATATCAAACGGCGGCGTCTCGTCAATCGAAAACGCAAACGCAAAAACAAAAAGAGGCGGCTTCGCATACGGCGGCGGCAGAGACAAAAAAAGATTCAAAGCCAAATACAGGGCTTTAATCTTTCTGTTTGTTTTGCTTTTATTGACTGCCGTTTTATGGAAATATTCTGAATCGAGAGTGAGGCCTATTATGGCGTCTATGGCGGAAGCTCACGCCCGCAGTATCGGCTCAAAAGTCGTCAGCGAAGCAATCAGCGAGGAAATAGAAGATAAAAATATATCTTACGACGATTTGATTTCTTTTGAAAAAGACGAAAACGGAAAAATAGCCGCTCTTAAAACCGATATAATTATGGTCAACCGGCTTAAATCAAATCTGTCCGTTGTTATTTTAGATAAACTTGCCGTTCTGTACGACATAAATTTATATATCCCCGTCGGAAATCTCGTGAACGGGGAGTTTTTCTCCGGGAGAGGTCCGAGAATCGAACTTATCGTCCTGCCCGTCGGTTCTGTGACGACGAATATAACGAACGTTTTCACGTCCGCGGGAATAAATCAGACCCGGCATCAGATTATGCTCGAAGTTTACGTCACCGTTTCCGTGATTATGCCGTTTACGGTCGAATCTACCGATATTATGATGTCCGTCGCGATTGCCGAAACTATAATAGTAGGCGACGTTCCCAACATGTATCTGACGCATTAAGATTTAAGCGTTAATCATTTTTCGGATATTATTCACGGCGCGTTTTCTGATTTGCCATACCCCCGAACGTGTCATCTTGAATTTCACCGCGATTTCTTCGAGAGTTTTGTCAAGAAAATAATATTGGATTATCGTCGCGTATTCGTCGAACGGAAGATTTTTTAACGCTTTATATATATTTTCAAGCATTATTTTATCTTCTATTTTGTTTTCGGTAGAATTTTCGTCGTCGTATATGTCCGCCTGCAGACTGTCGATTATATTCCCCGCGTTTTGAAACCCGTGATTTTCAGAACTGTCGTTCAGCGAATCGAGAGATATTATATTATACGGATTTTCAAAATATATATTTTCGCTTTCGGCTTTTAATCTGTCCGAATTTATTTTTTTCCGGATTTTATAAGGCAGATTTATCATGCTGGATTTTCTCAGATAATCTATAATAGAACCGTGTATACGCCATCTTGAAAAAGTCTTGAACGACGTATTTTTGTCTTTCGAGTAATACTCCACGGCTTCGATAAGCCCGATGACCGCGCTCTGGAATATATCAGAAGTTTCCTGAGAACTCCTGCACAAAGGATAAATACTTTTTACGGGTTTATATAAAAGATAAAGATAATGTTCGATTAGTTCGTTCCGGTTCTCGATAGTTCTGTTTTCGTCGTATTTGAGCCATAAGTTATCGACGTCGCATTTTGTTTTCAAATCTTTTATTTTCTGGTATTTCATAAAATCACCTGCAATATATTTTGTATTTAGTATAATCATAAAAGCGAAAATTATAAATATATTTGACAAAATAAAGATTATGCGTTATAATTATAATATAGCCGGATTGCAAAATTAAAGATAGCGTCAACGGATATTTTAAATATATTTGCGCGGAGGAATTTTTGATATGGGAGAAAATTATAAATTTAACGCTGAAAAAGAAACGAAAAACGTAATAGACTGGGTTAGAAACTGGTTCGAGAACGAGAGCGGAAAAGCTGACGGGATTATACTGGGCATATCCGGAGGCTGCGATTCTATGGTCGCCGCGAAGATATGCCGCGAGGCGGTCGGCGGCGATAAAGTCCTCGGGGTTCTTATGCCTAACGAATATCAGCCGGATATCTCGGATTCTTACAGAGTGTGCGTAACCCTGGGTATAAAATACTGCGAAACGGATATAAACGGGGCGTATCGGGGAATAATCGAGCAAATACCCGCAAATCTCGAACTGACCAGAGCGTCAAAGATAAATATCGCTCCCCGGATTAGAATGACGGTGGTATACGCGATAGGGCAGACGTTGAATTACAGGGTCTGCGGCACGGGCAATTTATCGGAAAAATATGTCGGATACTGCACGAAATGGGGAGATACGGCCTGCGATTTCAATCCCGTCGCGGGTTTTACGAAGACGGAAGTAAGGCAAATAGGCGATTATTTAGCCCTGCCTCACGATTTGACGCATAAAACCCCGTCCGACGGCCTGTCCGGACTTTCAGACGAAGAAAATATGAAAATAACTTATGAAGTCCTCGATAATTTTATCAGGACGGGAAGAAATCCATGCGGCGAAGAAGACGCCGGAATTAAAGAAATGCTCGGCAGAATCATAGAAATGAACGAGAAATCTATGCATAAATTAAATCCGCCGCCGTATTATAAATTTTAAAAATTAAAAAAATTTCTATTAAGTTTAATCAGGATTGAGACGATATATATATTATGATATATAATTAAAAATTAAAAATGTTTTAAAATATAAACAGAGATAAATAACGGAGGCATATAAAAAATGAACAAAAAAACTCGAAGCATATCGCTGCTTACCGCGGTTATAATGCTGTTTTCGGCTTTTTCCGGAATAACGACGGGAGCGTATGCTTCCGGTTCCGGTATTTCCGGTATTATTCCGGCGATTCAGACAAAAACCGGCATTGACTATACTGCCGGCGACGTGATAGTTACCGGAAAAATCGACGGAACGGAGAATAATAATTATTTTATTAATTTGACGAAAGAGACTTTCGCCGTTCCGGCGGGATATAATATCGCCGCGTACAGTATCAACGGGGGAACAAGCTGGACCGCCGTCGCCGCGAGAGCGGTTTTTGACGCCGCCGCGTTATCGAAATTGTTTACGAGGACGAGGGACGTTACCCTGGCGTTTACAGATATATACGATTCGAAGGCGAGAAAACCCGCGGCGAACGCGGCCGTCGTGAATTTCCCGGAAATAAAGAGACGCCCGGCTCTGCCGACGTATAATATAAATTACAGGATAGGCGCGGATTCGACGGGGATTACTCCCGGAACCTGGGTTCTGACAGAGAGAAACGGCGCGTCGTCGGTTAAAGAAGGCATAGAAGTCGCCGCCGCCGATTCCGCGGGAAGAGCTCCCGGAGAGCTCGGCTACGGCAGGTTTTACGGGTTGAACGGCAGCGCGAACGGTATAGATATATCGCCTCTGCCCGAAAATAACAGAGCCGTGAGTTCCGTTTATTATATAAGAATCGGCGCGCTCGACAATAACGACGGTACATATACGGCGGCGAGCGATTCCAGAAGAATCACGGTCAGCGGTCAGCCCAGACATTCGTCCTACAGCGTGAACAGAAACAGGAAGACGATAAGCTACGGGTCGAACACTTATATATTGAAAGACGACGGCAGCGAGACTCCGCCGGAATTAATGGAAAAAAGCGGAACTCTCGACGTGTCCGATTATAACGGGGATATATATTTATGGGGAGCGGAGAGCGGGAGCGCTCCATCGTCGGCAATCCAGAAATACAGCGTCGATTCGACAAAGGCGAGCCTTGATTTTACGGGGGAGACCGTAAACGATTTGACCGGAACTCTGTTTGAAGCGTCGGTTATATTAATGGACGACGAGCCGATTTTGGGTTCGTCGGTCGGAACAAGCGGCATAACGGTTAACATAATGAACAAACAGTACGAGATGTTTGCCGGGGATAATTTTGAATTTACCGCTTTGGTAGGAAATTCGCCCGACGACCTCGGAGCGGATTTGATGTGGGAGTCCAGCAATCCGGCGACCCTGTCGGTTACGCCTCCGTTTCTTACCACGACGGGAATTACCCATACCAAAGAAGTTACGGGGGTATCTCCCGGTACGGTGGTTGTCAGGGCGGCGGCTTTAAACGATATTAATTCTTACGACGAGGTAACCATAACCGTCAGGGCGCGTCCGTTGAACGCCATTGAAATAAATACGGCGAGCACGCTTCCCGCCGGAGAAGTCGGCGTGGCGTATAGTCAGCCGCTCAGCGCGACGAGTAGTTTCCCGGTTATCTGGAGTTTTGTTTCGGGCGAATATCCTCCCGGAATTTCGTTGGACTCCGGAGTTCTGAGGGGAACGCCGACAGACCCGGGAACATATTTTTTCACCGTCGAAGCAAGCAATCCCGCTGGTACTATAAATCCCCAGACTCCCGCGGCGAGAATGTTCTCAATCACGGTTAATCCCGTCACGCCGAGAAGAAGCGTTACCTTTCTTGCCTATACCGGAGGGGACGTATCCGCGAGGCTGATAGCGGTGGGAATGCCCGAGATTTTCTCTCCACATGAAGTTCCGGTCGGAGCGACGGTGAGATTCGCCGCGGTCCCCGCATCGGGTTACAAGATATTGAACTGGACCGATTCGTCAATACCCGGACAGGATAAAACAGTTATGACGACGGGGAATAACCCGGTCGTTTTAACGGCCTCGACGTACACGATTATCGTCAATCCTTTCGACGACGGCGGCGGCGGAACGGACCCCGGCATTCTAATAATGGTTGATTTTGAGGAAATCCCGCCGGAAGAAATGATAAAGGTTAATTTCGGCGTCGTGTCCGACTCCAATACGCTCGGCGGAACGCTCTCGGCAAGGGGAATCGTTACGGGCAATACGGCCGATACCGCGATGCGCGCCGTCGATATACCGAAAAGCGCGCCGCTCATTACGTTTTCGGCAAACCCGGCGAGCGAAGTCAATAACAGATATGAAGTAGAGGAATGGACTCTGAACGGCGCCGTTCAAAGTCACAAAAATAACGTGTTTAATCATGACGCGCCGCAGGACGGCGATACGGTTACCGTAAAGTTCACGACTATTACCCCGATAATAAACGCGGCGGCTCTTAACGCGCAGCTGGGGGCGGCGTACTCCGAAACGCTTACGGCGTCCGGCAACGGGCCGTTTACGTGGGAAATCATTGCCGGCAGTCTTCCCGACGGACTGACTATGTCGCCGGCGGGCGTAATTTCGGGAACGCCTATTGTGTCCGGAACGTATCAGTTCACCGTTGAAGCGGAGGACAATTTTAATAAAAAGGCCGCGCGGGGACTCAGCATCGTCGTGGGCGATATATATACTATTGAATTCTTTGCCGACCCTCAGGCGGGAGGCTCGGTACTCGCGAGCATTGGTAATCGTCCGCTTAACGACCCCGTCAATTACGGCTTGCAAGGAAATAACGTCGTCTTTACCGCTACTCCGATATCGTCAAACTATATTTTCAAAGGATGGACAGTCGAACAGCAGACAGGCGGCGGAGCTTGGGTCAAAGGCTTTACGACGGACGGCGGACTGTATATCCCCCCTAACCCTATGAACAGTACGAGCGCGCCGTTAATTACCTACACTTTGGCAGATTTACGCAGCAATATAAGAGTGACGGCGGAGTTCGCATCAACGAGTCAGCGCCGCGTGAATCAGGGAGTGGACGGCGGCAACGGCGGCATCTCGGTCAGGGAACTGCCGTCGGGCGCGTTTTCAAGCAGCCCGGATAATAACTTCAATACGGGAACGACGATAGAGTTCCGCGCGGAGCCGAATACCGGCTACGACGTTCTCAAATGGGAAATAGACGGCGTTCAGGTACCGGATAATACGAGCCGGAGTTATACTTATGTCGTCGAAGCGGGAAATAACCCCGTAGTGGTGAGAGTGTTCTTCGATACTTTGCTTAACGCGCCGATGGCGATACTCAACGACCCCGTGCTCGGTCTCGGTCTGGCGCGCGCGCAGTTCTCTTACCAGATGCTCGCGACGCAATGGCCGTTTATAATACACGCGTGGGAAATTGAATCCGGAGAGCTTCCGGACGGACTGGCGA
>WRMA01000078.1 GCA_009777355.1 Oscillospiraceae bacterium
CAGAAACTCTTGCGTTGTTTATACACTTTTCGTTTCTCTCTCAATTCTTCTCTTTTGGTTCGTTGTTCAATTTTCAAGGTTCATGGTTGCAAAGTTTGTTCTGCGTTTGTTTTGCGTTTCCGCCGCTCGTTTTCGAGACAGCTTATCTATTCTATCACACTTCTATACCTCTTGTCAAGGGGTTTTTTTGTTTTTTTTTATATTTTTTTGTTTTTGTATACTCCCACAAATTCACAGTCTCTATTTTTGTATTTATTGTGCAATATTCACAATAAATTCGGATTTCTAATTATTCAAATCGAAACACAGTCTCATAAGCGAATCTCCCATATGCATATTCTGTACTTTTATTCCCGGTTTATCCGTTTTTATTTCAAGCTCCATATTCGAAAAGTTCCAGAAGCCTTTTACTCCCGCTTCGGCTAATATATTCGCGACCGCGTTCGTCTCGTCTTTCGGCAGAGTGAGAACCGCTATATCTATTTTGTTATCCCGGCAGTAATCCGCCGCTTCTTTTATATCCATGACGACAAAACCCCCGGCTTCGCTGTCTATTACAGCCGGGTCTATATCGAACAGCGCCTTCAAAACCACGCCGCGTCTCGCGAACATTCCGCTTTTCGCGAGAGTCTTACCCAGGTTCCCCGTTCCCGCAATCACCGCCGTAAACTCGCGTTCAACCCCGAGTATACGGGAGATTCCGCTGCGCAGTATCTCCGTATTATAACCGTAACCCTGCTGTCCGAAACCGCCGAAACAGTTTAAATCCTGGCGTATTTGCGAAGCCGTGACGTTCATGATTTTCGAGAGTTCCCCCGACGATATTCTATATCTTTCGTTTTTGACCAGTTCGGTCAGATATCTGTAATACCGGGGCAGCCGGTGAGCGGCCGCCGCCGGTATCTCTTTTGATTTGTTCCGGCGCATATCAGCTGTATCCTTTATATATTCATGACCGTTTCTTTTATATAATTGCCGAACTGTTCGCACGTCGCGCCGGTGTCGCGTCCGGTCATCTCCAGTTTTTTCTCCCCGAACATACATATATCCAGCGCTTTCTCGAGTTTTTCGGCCTGGATTTTATATCCTATATGCTCCAGGAGCATTTTCGACGCTCTTAACATCGAGCACGGGTCGGCGTATTTTTCCCTGCCTTCGCTTACCATACGCGGCGCGGAGCCGTGAATCGCCTCGAACATCGCGTATTTTTTGCCGATATTCGCAGAACCCGCAGTTCCCACTCCGCCCTGAAATTCTGCGGCCTCGTCCGTTAAAATATCGCCGTAAAGATTCGGCAGGATAAAAACTTTGAAATCGCGGCGGCGTTTTTCGTCCACTAATTTCGCAGTCATTATATCTATATACCAATCTGTTGTTTTAATCTCCGGGTATTCTTTTGATATATTTTGGCAAATATTCAGAAATTTCCCGTCCGTGGTCTTAACGACGTTCGCTTTCGTTATAATCGAAACGTGGTCTTTATTATTATTCTTCGCAAATTCATACGCAAGTCTCGCGATTCTGTTCGTTCCCTCCGTCGTCGTGACCGTGAAATCCACGGCTAAATCGTCCGTTACGTTTACGCCCATACTTCCCACGGCGTACGCTCCCTCTGTGTTTTCCCTGAAAAACGTCCAGTCTATGCCTTTGTCCGGCACTTTAACCGGGCGAACATTCGCGAACAAGTCCAGAGCTTTGCGCATCGCGACGTTCGCGCTCTCTATATTCGGCATATTATCCCCCGCCTGAGGGGTCGTCGTCGGGCCTTTCAATATAACGTGACAGGCTTTTAACTCTTCAAGAACGTCGTCCGGTATGGCTTTGTTCTTCGCGATTCTGTTCTCTATAGTTAGCCCGTCTATTATCTTAAACTCAACCCTGCCTTTTTTTACTTCGTCCGCGAGTAAAAATTCAAGGACAGACCGGCTTACGGAGCTTATCATAGGTCCGATTCCGTCTCCTCCGCAAATCCCGATTATTATTTTATCAAGCTTTGAATAATCGGCAAAATCCCCTCCGGCGTTTATTTTTTCAACCCTGTCAAGCTGAGAGCTTAACAGCTGCGCGAACTTTTCCTTGGCATTATTTACAATATTTTCTCTTTCTTCGCTGATTACCGACATTTTTTTAACTCCTTTGTATTTTATGTAAATTTATATATTTTTATTATTTTCGTTTCTTTTTTGCTTACTTTTTTCTTTTCGTAAAGAAAAAAGTGAGATTACACGGGACTTTTCCACACTATAAACAGACTTTTCCACAGGAAAACGCTTGAAGATATTGTTTGCTTTTGACAAGCGTTTAATCAACTTAAATTATCCTTAAATTGTCGAATCCTGTCGAATCGCGTCTAATTCTGCGAAAACCAGTCGGCTGACGCGAAAGCGTTTTGACTAAGCCCGCCGGTATTTCCCGCCTGAAATTCGTAAAATCCCTGGGCCGCGACCATTGCGGCGTTGTCGCCGCAGTATTTTTTGTCGGGGATATATAACTCTATATTTAACCGCGAGCATAAATCTTTGAGGGCGTTTTTTATATGCGAGTTCGCCATCACTCCGCCCGCGCAGACGAGTTTTTTGTTCCCCGTTATTTCGAGCGCTCTTTTTATTCGCGACGTTATACTCAATATTATATTGTCCGTAAACTGCGCCGCTATATTATATTTTTCAGTCTCCGGCAGTTCCCCGTTTTTTTGCCTCCGCGTATTTATATAGTTTATTATATAGGTTTTCACTCCCGAAAAAGAGAAGTCAAGTTCGCTTCCCTCGACTTTTGCGAACGGGATTTTTATATCCGTTTTTTCTATATTTAAGTCGGCGTACTTTTCGATTAGCGCGCCACCGGGATAATCGAGACCCATCGCCCTGGCCGTTTTGTCGAACGCTTCGCCGGCGGCGTCGTCTCTCGTCATGCCGAGGATTTTAAAATCGGTATAGCTGTCAATCTGCATAATCGACGTGTGTCCTCCGGACGCGATAAACGCCAGAAACGGGGGTTTCAACCCCCGCCCTGCGGGCACCCCCTTCTGGGAAGGGGGCAAAAGATACGCGGCGGCGACGTGTGCTTTTATGTGATTCACCGGGATAAACGGCGCGTTTAATTTATACGCCAGCGCTTTGCCGAAGTTTACCCCGACTAATAACGCCCCGATAAGTCCGGGGCAGTACGTCGCCGCGACCGCGTCTATTTTCATGATTTTATCCCCGGAGGCTTCAGCCCCCTTCCGTGAAGGGGGCGACCGAAGGTCGGGGGTTGCCAGAGCCTGTTCGCACAGGGAATATATCGCCTCGGTATGCGCCCGGGAGGCGATTTCAGGCACGACTCCGCCGTATTTGGCGTGGATATCCGCCTGTGACAAAACTATATTCGACAAAACCTCCGCGCCGTCTCTGACGACTGCGACAGACGTTTCGTCGCACGATGATTCTATACCCAGTATAAGCATAAATTTTTATAACCTCAAATTATCAGGCTCATCAGAACCGCGTCTTCTTTCGGGTTTTTATAATAATTTTTCCTGATTCCGTCCGTTTTAAATCCCAGTTTTTTATATAAAGCGGCGGCCGGAGTATTCGAAACCCTGACTTCGAGAGTAAACTCTCTTATTTTATTCGCCTCTGCGAAATCGAACGCCGCCGCGAAAAGCTTCGCCGCGATTTTTTGACCCCTTCTTGTTTTTTTCACGGCGATATTTAAAATCTGCATTTCATCGATTATATTATAGGCGATTAAATATCCTACAGTTCCGCCGTTTTCTTCTGCGGCAAACGAGACGGCCAGGGGATTTTCGAGAAGTTCCGTAAAAAATTCCCTTTTCCACGGGTCGCCGAAGCTTTCGTTTTCTATTTCGCATATATCGTCTATATGTTCTTCTCGCAGCGGGATTATATTTACCATAAAATTTAATTCTCCGTCAGCGATTTTATAATAATATCGACGGATTTTTTTATATTCCCGAAGCATTTTTCATAAACTTCGAGAGTTCCTCCGTACGGGTCGCCGATATTTTCCGGCATACTGAAAATTTTGTCTGAAAATCCGGGGTATATTTCTTTTAATTTCGCCTCGTGATTCTTCGTGACGCCGTAAATAATACCCGCTTCTTTTATTATATCTTCGGTTACGGGTCTCGATTTATGCTTGGCTGAAGCTTCGCCCGCGCAGATTTTCGCGTATTCCGATATACAATCGCCGCCCTGCGCGTAAATTCCGCAGGATTCCGAATAATATCCGCCGTTTTTGCGCGATTTTATTGCGGCGTTGAAATAATATTCCGCCATAGGCGAACGGCACGTGTTTCCCGTGCATACGAACAAAATCAGGATTTTTTTATTATCTTTGCAAATCATAAATATTTTTGTTATGTTAAGGGCGGGAACAACCCCGCCCTTATATTTTTTTTACTGAAATCAAGTTATCTTAAAAGTTGTATTCAAAGGGAAACGAGACCACCCCGTCAGCGACTTAACGTCGCTGCCACCCCTCCACGGAGGGGAATTTTTGCTTAACTCCGGCGTTTTCTTACTCATTCCCCTCTGGGGAGGGGTGCCGTCCGCAGACGGCGGGGTGGTCTTCCTCGTCTTTGTATACAGCTTCTTATTTTTTCTTTTTGGGCGACGCGGCTACGATAACTATAATTATCGCGAGAAGAGCGACTCCGATTACGATAAATAAAATTATGTTCGGCTCGTCGTCGTCGTTGACGGTGTTGTTGCTGTCGGCGGAGTCGTTTTGCGCCGGAGTTGTTTCGTTATTATTATTTCCGGCTTCGCCGCCGTTTTCTTCTTCGCCGGATATATCGCCGTTTACGGCGGGGGTATTTTCGGGTTCGGGTTCAGGGTCGGGAGAGGTTTCCGGGAGAGGGTCGAAAGTTATGTATTCGCCGTTGATTATATCGACCGCGACTCCTCCCATGTTGACGCCGTCGTTCGTTTCGAGAAAATTAGACAGAGCTTTTGGAACTCCGTCGTCGCTGTCCATTCCCATTATAATATAGACTGCGTTGTCCGTTACTTCGTTCGCTCTTATATATCTTGTACCCCCTGCTCCTTCGGCGGTCATTTTCTCAAACAGGGCGATATAAGTAAAGGCGCGTCTCGCGGACCAGCGGGACATATTGGGGCTGTAGCGCAGGGGAGCGTCGTGGTCGGGTGAGAACATCGTCGTGTCGCTCGCCTCGTCGTGTTCGCCGTAAACCCAGCCGTGGGGTTCGGCTCCCATTTCGAGGGCGTCTACGTTTACCCGGAGAAACTGTTCCGTCGCGACGCTTTGCAGGTGATAGACGCCGTCTCCCGCGGGGATAAATCTCCATTCTATATCCCCGACGGTCACGGGCTGATTTTCAACCGCCGTTTCGAGAGCGGCGGCGGGGAGTATGCAAATTGCGGTAATCAGGGCGCATACTATAATAGAGCTCAAAGTTTTTTTCATAAAAATTTTGTTCCTTTCGTTGATAAATATAATTAAAATAACAAAAAAATTTGTTTATGGGTTATATAATACTATATTTTATGAAATTTGTCAATAGTCTAATTTATAAACGTTTTATATAAAATTTCCGCGCGCGCTTGACAGATTTTAAAAAAAATGTTATAATAATAAAAAAGTGAAACTGCGGGAGGTTTAGTATAAAAACTTATGGATAGTCAGAGAAAGCAGAATATAGTTCCCCTGACGATAGAGGAATTTCACGCGATATATAAAAACGACGACGAAAGATACGAGCTCGTCGACGGAATACCCTACATGATGGCGGCGCCGAACATGGGTCATCAGTGGTTGATTACTTTGTTGTTCGGTGAAATATTTAATTTTCTGAAAGGCAAAAAATGCAGGGTTTTTGTCGCTCCGTGCGATGTGTTTCTGAGCGAGAGCGTGAGAGACGAGGACGGGAAACTCAAGAAAAATCTGAGAACGAAGGGTACGGTCGTTCAGCCTGATATTATGGTCGTGTGCGACGATAAAAAAATAAAACCCGACGGATGTCACGGCGCGCCGGATTTTATTATAGAGATTACGAGCGAATCCACGAGAGACAAAGACAAATCGCTTAAACTGCATAAATATTTCAAAAGCGGAGTCAGGGAATACTGGATAGTCGATTCGTACGAAGAAACTATAGACGTTTATTTGTTTAACGCGGGAAACGCGAATACGAATAAAAGAAGCAGGAGCGCGAAAGTCCAGACGTTCGGGTTTGAAGATAAAGTCAGAAGCAATATTCTCGAGGGTCTGGAGATAGATTTCGCGTCGTTCGATTTCGATTTAAATTTTGAATCGAGATAAAAAAAACTTGACAGGGTTTATTTTACGGGCTATAATTAACGCATGGGGAGATAATTAATATAAATTAACGAGGATTAAAATTTTGCCGAAAAAATATAAATTTAAAAAACAGGGGGAGAAATCGAAATCCGGGCTGCTTAACTATAAATTTAAGAAGCGGGGGGAAGAACCGAAACGCAGAGAGAGGTCTCCCGAACAAAGGGCCGAACATAAAAAACTCGCGCTGTTTTTAGTCGGCTGGTTTATTCTGGTCGCCGCGGTTTATTTCGCGTTTACGGGTTATTTCGACGGTCTCGGGTCGGACTATGTTCCGGTCGGGGGAATTATCTTTTTGTATGTTTATCTTATACTCGGGGTCGTTTTCTTTCTGCTGTGGCTCGTTTTTAACGGCGGATTCAAAAAATTCGACGCCGAAAGATATGAGAAGCCGGACGAAATGGGTTACGACGAATTTTGCGGGATAATAGAAAAACTAAAGGAACGGCAGAGAAAATCAAAATATTTCATGGCGCTTTTTATGCCGTTCGTTATAGTTATGCCGCTTGATTTCTTAATAATGCGATGGTTTTAGATAGTTAATAAATTATATATATTTTTTTAGGGAGGAACGATATTTTATGAACGAAAATAACAACGGTTTGAAAACGGAGGAGAACTGCGATTACGTAAACTCGAAGGCTTTGTTCGCGCTTAAAATAATAGCGATGAGTTTCGTCATACTCGCGTGCGTCGTCGCCGTTACGGTGATGCTGACGAGATGGATAATTGAACTTAACCGGAAAATAAAAGAATCCAACACGAAAGTCGCGAAAGCCGCCGCAAGGCTCAACAAATTCAGAAGGCAGAGGATAAAGCATATTTTAAAGCAGAGGAAACTCCAGTTGAAAGAAGAGAAAAAAGACAGAAAAAAAAAGAACCGGGACAGGGATAAAAAATTAATCGACATGGAAGACGAGGACTTTTCGGACGACGGAGTCGTTTACGGCGAGGAAGTTACCGGAGAGGATAGCGCGATTAACGATTTCGACAACGAACTCAGCAGTCTTATACTTGAAAACATGAGCGAGTGACGCAAAAATTCAGAGGAGAAATAAAATATGCCGTATGACGCGGGGGTTGCCGCGGCCGTCTGTTATGAGCTTATGTCCAGGGTCGAAGCCGCGGACGGACGCGCGCGCATAGAGAAAATATTACAGCCCGCAAAAGAACAGATTATTTTGAGGATATACGCGAAGGGCGAAAGTTTTAATCTGTGTCTCGACGCGGACGCTAACAGTCCTAAAGTTTATATAACGAACCAGACGGCGGAAAACCCGCCGTCTATGTCTGCGTTTTACAGTATTTTGAGAAAATATTTAATAAACGCGAAAATATCCGGGGTTTCGCTTATCGATTTCGACAGGATATTCGAGTTCAGGCTCGACGCTTCGGACGAAATGGGATTTTCGAGAACGCTTTGGCTTTACGTCGAGTGCATAAGAAAACAGAGCAATATAATTTTGTGCGGGGAGAGTAAAAAAATTATAGCGTCCCTTAAAACCGTCGATTTTTCGACATCCGAACTGCGTCAGGTATTAAACGGGTTCGAGTATATCAAGCCGTTGTCGGGGGATAAAAAAAATCCGTTGGAGATTAGCGGGGAGGAGTTTTTGACGGAACTCGAAAACGATATAAATTCTTCGCCGGATATTTCTGCGTGCGACTGGCTCTTGTCGAAATATCAGGGTATGTCGCCGCTTATAACCCGGGAAATCGCGTTTATCGCGTCAAAATCTTTGGGCGACGCTTTTATAACTATAGAAAAAATAGATAGGAATATATTAAGATTTTATTTTTTCGAGCTTATAAATCAAATAAAAAACAATAAATTTACCCCGGTCGTTTTGTTTGACGATACGGGGGAGAAACTGCTGGATTTTTCCTATATAAACATAAGGCAGTACGGAAATAAATCGTCGGGCAGAAATTTTGAATCTATGTCTGAACTTATAGATTTTTATTTTGACAAAAAAGACCGGGATAACAGAATAAAACAGAAATCTCTGGATATTTTCAAAGTCCTTGCGAACGCTTCGTCGAGACTGAACAAAAAGATAAAAGTCCTCGAAAGAGAGCTGGAAGAGTGCGGGAACAGAGATAAGTTCAGAATATACGGCGATTTAATCACGGCGAATATATATAAGTTAAAAAAAGGCGAAGAGAAATATTTCCTGGAAAATTTTTATGAAGAGAATATGCCCGTAACGGAAATTCATGCGGACAAAAATCTTACGCCTTCTCAAAACGCGCAGAAATTTTACAAGAAATATAATAAATTAAAATCGGCGGAATATCACCTGACGAAGCAAACGGAACTGACTAATAACGATATAATTTATATAGATTCCGTGTTCGAGTCGCTGACGAGGGCGTTAAGCGAGAGGGAATTATCAGAGATTAGGCTTGAGCTTACGGAAAGCGGATTCATGAAGCCGCTGAAACGCGGCAAAACAGAGAAAATATCAAAATCGGGCGTGAAAAAACAAAAGCAGTTACCCGTATCGAAACCCCAGGAGTTTAAATCGGCGAACGGGTTTAAGATTTTATGCGGCAGAAATAACAAGCAGAACGACGAGCTGACTTTCAGAACCGCTTCGAAAAACGATATATGGTTCCACGCGCAGAAAATACCGGGTTCTCACGTTATATTATTATGCGATAACGCGGGCAGAAGTCCTGAAGACAAAGACATAGAGGACGCGGCGAAAATCGCGGCGGCGTTTTCAAAAGGCAGAAATATGCCGCTCGTTCCGGTGGATTACGCTTACGCGAGATACGTCAAAAAACCCGGCGGGGCGAAGCCGGGGTTCGTGACGTACTCGAATTTTAAGACGGCGATAGTTAAACCGGGGGAATAAGATAAACCTTTGTTTTATGTAGGGTCGGGCTTCCATGCCCGACCGCATAGCAAAAACACGATGATTTCATGTATTTTGCGGCGCGGCATGGGAGGCGCGCCCCACATTTTTTGCCGAACGCCATAAAACGTAGGGGGGACTATTAATTTCCCCCGGCGTAAAAACCGCG
>WRMA01000079.1 GCA_009777355.1 Oscillospiraceae bacterium
AAATAAATCTCCATAATATAATAAAATAAAAATCCGGTTTATTTATTATACCGTAAAAATTTAATTTTGTTCGCCTACTTGACAAAATTGTTGAAATATGCGATAATATTACATAGCGTTGAGCAATAAGGGCGGCATGGCTTCGCGTACCCGAAAGGAGGGTTGAGAAAATCAATTCTTTTTGAAAGGAGTGAAGCTCATGAACGTTTGGGATATATTGTTTTTAATGGTTTATTTTTTACCGGATATAATAGAACCGGCAAAATTTATCATCGAAAAAATAAAAAACAAACGCCGCCCCAATGACAAGGAATAGCGGCGTTTATTATAAATTATAAATCCGCGAAGCCTGCCGCCTTTAAAGCGGTCAACGCGCTATCGGGAGGATGTTGACGCATCCTCTCTTTAGTTGTAACCCCATTATATCATATTTATTCCCGTTCGTCAAGTCAAGTGAAAAATATTTTTATTACAGAATAAAAATATCAAAAACAGTTAATAATTCCGGTAAATAAACTTTTTTGAATTAAAAAAATAACTTTAATTATTTTAAACCGGAGAATTATTTATGAAAAACAATATTGTTAGCGGCAAAAAAAACCCGGCGTCCGTAATCGCGTTATTCTGCGCGTGCTTTATTTTTACCGTTTGTTTCTGTACGTTTATGCCCGTAAACGGCGAACAGCAGATTTACGGCGATATAATCAGGCTTCACGTTCTCGCAAATTCAGATAACCAAAAAGACCAGGATTTAAAACTCGAGGTGAGGGATTACATACTCGGCGATATTGCCGCTATCACGAAAGACTGCGGAGATTCGGCGGAAGCCGCCGCAAAAATAAACGCCGCCCTCTCCGATATCGAAACAAACGCAAAAGATTTTGTTAAGCAGAAAGGCTATGACTATAACGTCACAGCCGTTCTTATGCGTGAAATATACCCCGAAAGAACCTACGAAGATTATGCCGGCGGACGTTTTTATTTCCCGTCGGGCAGATATAATTCGCTTAAAATAATCATCGGCGGGGGAGAAGGAGAAAACTGGTGGTGCGTTCTGTTCCCGCCGATTTGCCTTTCAGGTTCAAAAATCGAGGACGAACTCGCGGTCGCGGGATATTCGTCCGAACAAATCAACATACTGAAAAGAGACAAGAGCGGCAAATATATTATCAGATTTAAAATCCTTGAGATTTTATCGGATTTATTCAGATAAACTATTCCCCTACTCTTCCCCGTTCTCTTTAACCTCGCGTTTTTCCTGATAAGCGCACGCTTTATCGTGGCAGTACGCTATGCCTTTGGCTCTTTTGTGCAGCATGAGAGAACCGCATTTCGGGCATTTTTCTTTTAACGGCGTGTCTGACACCGCGAATTTACACCCCGGATATTTCTCGCAGCTGTAAAAATACATCTTATTTTTCCCGCGTTTTTTCAATAGTTTACCGCCGCATACAGGACAGTCCGCGTCCGCCGTCTCGACGTTCACGGGCTTCGCGTTCTTGCATTTGGGATAACTCGAACACGCATAAAATTCCCCGAAACGCCCGGTTCTTATCACGACTTCAGAACCGCATAGTTCGCATTTTATATCGGTCTTTTTAACTTCCGTTTTCTCTTCTTTTTTTATTATATTGCCGCTTTTGTCGAGACGCATAGTAAACTTACACTCCGGATAACTCGGGCAAGCCGCAAACCTCCCGAAACGTCCGGTTTTCACCACTAATTTTTTACCGCAGTTCTCGCACGGGTAATCTATCTCTTCGTCTGGCACAATTATCTCTTCTTTGCCTATATTTTCCTCGGCTTTCTCCAGACTCTCTTTAAATCCCCCGTAAAATTTCTCGAGGACGCTTATATAATCTGTTCTGCCGTCTTCGATTTCGTCGAAATCTTCTTCCATTTTTGCGGTGAACCCATAATTTACTATATCATGGAAATTATTCTTCATGACAATATTCGTGATTTCGCCAAGAGGCGTGGGCTTTAACGCCTTACCCTCTCTCTCGACGTATTTACGCTGTAAAATCGTACTGATAGTCGGGGTGTACGTACTGGGTCTGCCGATTCCCCTGTCTTTAAGCGTTTTAATAAGCGTAGCTTCAGAATATCTTAACGGCGGCTGCGTAAAATGCTGCGAGTGATTAAGCTTGTTTAATCCGAGAATTTCGTCCTGTTTAAGCTCCGGGAGCTTCGTCTCTTTACCGTCGAAATTATCCGAACTGTCGAAACTGTTCCTGTCGTCTTTTTTATCGCTCTCATCGAGAACTTCTTCGTATATAGCCAGATATCCGGGAAAATTTATAGTATATCCCGACGCTTTGAATATATATCCATTCGCTTCTATATCGGCGTTGACTGTGTCCAGAACCGCCGGTTTCATCTGGCTTCCCAGAAATCTCTCCCAGATTAGTTTATATATTTTATACTGGTCCGGGGTGAGCGATTTTTTTATAGCGTCCGGGTCGTATCCTTTCATGCTCGACGGGCGTATAGCCTCGTGAGCGTCCTGCGCGTTCTTGTCGTTGGTTTTGTATTCTTTAGGCTTCTCGGGATAAAAATTCTCCCCGTATTTGCCGGCTATATATTCTCTCGCCGCGTCTCTCGCCTCGTCCGATATCCTGACGGAATCAGTTCTCATATAAGTGATTAACCCCTGAACTCCTCCCGCTTCAGACCCCAAATTTATACCCTCGTAAAGGGCCTGCGCGGTTCTCATAGTCTTGACCGATTGGAAATTAAACTTTTTGTTAGCCTCCTGCAAAAGCGTGGACGTTGTAAACGGCGGAGCGGGATTTTTCAGCCTCGTGCCTTTCTTGATATTCTTGACAGAATACTGCGCGCCGTTAAGCCCGTCAAGAACTTTACCCGTCTCTTCCTGATTCGTAAGGCTTATTCTGCCGTTATTATCCCCGTAAAATTTCGCCTCGAATCTTTTATTTTTCGAATTTGATAAATCGGCCGATATATTCCAGTATTCCTCGGGTTTAAACTCCCGGATTTCTTCCTCCCTTTCGACTATCAGCCGCGTCGTAACCGACTGGACTCTCCCCGCGGATAATCCCCGCCGGACGTTCTTCCACAAAAAGGGGCTGATTTTATACCCGACGAGCCTGTCGATTATTCTTCTCGCCTGCTGCGCGTCGACGACGTTCATGTCTATATCCCTAGGATTTTTTATGGCGTTTTTGACGGCCGTTTTCGTGATTTCGTTAAACGTGACTCTCTTGACTTTGCCGGAATCAGAACCCAGAACCGACGACAAATGCCACGCTATGGCCTCCCCCTCCCTGTCCGGGTCGGTCGCGATAAATATATTGTCCGCGCTCTTCGCTTCTTTTTTGAACTCGCTTAAAAAATCTTTCTTATCCTGCATATTTACATATTTTACTTTAAATTTTTCTTCGACGTCCACCCCGAGTCTGCTTTTCGGCAAATCCCTCACGTGACCCTTCGACGCTATGACTTTATATCCCCCTCCGAGATAATTTTTTACAGTATTCGCCTTAGACGGCGATTCCATTATAACTATGTTCTTCTTCATAAAATATTTACCGAAAGCCTCCGTTGATTTTTTGTTTTTTATTTTTTCACAGATTTATAAAACTGTCGCTTATTTTATAATAATCTCCCGGAAGAGACGTTATTATTCCGTATATTTCAAGAAAAGTCAGAGTGTTCATGACTTCCGACACGGACATATCGAGTTTGATTTCGTCCGTATGGATTTTCGAGTCTCTTTTCTCATGGAAAATCTCAAAGATTTTCATTTCCGAATTATTTAAGATAATTTTCAGAGCCGAAAGTTTTTCCGAAAGACTTACCTCCGGCATATTCGTTTTATTTATTTGACCCGCATTATTATTATCTCCGGTATTTTTTATTTTTTCGGACAATTTATTCACGGCTTCTCTTTTATTTTTATCCCTGTCTTTTTTCAGGGCGTAATTATTTTTATTATTATGATATTTCGTTTTTCCTATATTTATTCTATGACTGTAAAGGTGCTCGTATTCCGATAAAATATCATAAGCTTCGGTTACTAAACCGGCTTGATTTTTAATCAGGTTATTTGTCCCTATACTGTTTTTTGAATTTATATTCCCGGGTACGGCGTATATTTCCCGTCCCTGAAACAACGCGGTCTTCGCCGTAATAAGGGCGCCGCTCCTGTAGTCCGCCTCGACGACCAGCACCGCCTGGCTCAGTCCGCTTATGATTCTGTTTCTCACGGGGAAGTGAAACCCTTTCGGCTCTGTTCCCGGCTGATATTCGGTCATTATTAGACCCTTCTCTATAATCTTATCCATGAGTCTTTTATTCTCATATGGATAGACTTTGTCGATTCCGCAGCCGAAAACGGCAATAGTAAACCCTCCCTCTATTAGGCAGCCTTTATGCGCGGCCGAATCTATCCCCTCGGCCATGCCGCTCACTATAACCGCTCCGCACGACGCGAGTTCCCTCGCGAGTTCATATGCCGCGCGCTTGCCGTAATCCGTCATTTTTCTCGTGCCGACCATCGATATGCATAAATTATCGTCGATATCCGGCAAACGTCCTTTATAATATAAAACGACCGGGAAAGCGCGTATATTCCTAAGCCGTTTAGGATAGAGCTTATTATCGCAGTTTAACACGGAAACGTTATTTTTCGCGCAGAATTCCAGTATTTTTTCAGAGTCGCTCAAATCTTTAGCGCATAACCTGCCTAAAACGCCGCCGTCGATATCAAAGGCGCATTTTTCCTCAAACTCTTCTTTTAAGGCTGAATATATATCCTCGGCGTTTTCAAAAACGCCCAGAAGCTTCTGGGGGAGCGCGCTCCCCGCCCCGCACGCGAGCGAGAGCCATATATAATATAAATCGCCGGACATAATTTTATTTTATTCCTTTATTTTTTAATTAATTTACAGTTACGCAACTTTGTTATTATTATAATCAATTACAGCAATATCGTTAATTGACGATTCTGAAGTTTCAACGATTTTTTCTAAACGCCTGACGACATCTCCAGTATATAGAATTTCATTACACTCCGCGCATTTATAGCACGGCACATTTCGTACTATTATAAGGCAGTTTCTTAAATCCGTAACGTCCGTAGTCGCTCCGGGCGACGTTTTAGCGCCGCATGAAATACAGTTCATAAATCAATGCTCCTTTCTTGTTACTAAATCGGATTCCCATTCGCTCGCATCAGGATAATATGCGGTTATGACATATAAATATTCGTTATCAATACTTACCACCGCATGAATATATTTATTATTTTCTGTTATCCCCGATAACAAACAGCTTGGGAAAGGCTTATCGTTTTCGTACTGTTCTATAATCTTGCCTGTTCGAATAGCGTTTTTAATATCCGCAAGGGTAATGGACCTCTCTCTGAATCTGCTTCTTGCGTGTTTTGTCATTACAATACGTTCATCGTTTTTATCTTGACACAAATTCTGTAATTCGCCTATATACAACAAAATTATATCACCCTCTCATATGGTTTTAATTGATTCCTCATCTCCCACAGAATAATCCCCGCCGCAACCGAAACGTTAAGGGATTCGCCGCCGAAATCCATCGGGATAATAATCTTCCCGTCGCAGATACCCGAAACCTCGCCGTCAATCCCCGAGCCTTCGTTGCCGAAAACTACCGCCGTCTTTTTGCCGAAATCGATATTATCTACCGGCCGCGAATCTTTGTCAAGATGCGCGGCAAATATATTATACCCGTTTTTTCTGAGTTCTTCAATATCTTCTTTTATATTTTTACTGATTTTTATATTTTTTCCCTGTCTGAAAACCGCGCCCATCGACGCTCTCTGAACTTTGGCCGAATATATATCCGAGCAGTCGTCCGACAATATTATATATGCCGGACAGATTGCGTCCGCCGTTCTGATAATCGTCCCGACGTTCCCGGGGTCTCTCACCGAATTTAATATAATTACGGGCTTTTCGTCTTTATAACAAAATTTACGCGATTCTTCAGACGGCTTTTCAAGTACGCACATAACCCCCTGAAAACCTTCCTCGTCCGTGATTTTTTTATAGACTTCGTCCGTAACCGTTATAATTTCAAAATTTCCCCCCGCGGTTTGCGATATATCGTCCGCTATATTCCCCGAAGCTATTATATATCTTATATTTTTACTATAGCCGGAGTCTAAAGCCTCTTTTAAAAGCTTGACTCCTTCAACATAAAAAAGACCCGTTTTATTCCTGTGTTTTTTCTGCTTTAATTTGCATATACCGGCTATAAACGGGTTATTTTTTGAAGAAATCAACTTTTGCTTGTTTATACTCATAAAAAAATATTTGTCTGTTCCCTGAAATTTGCGGGGGCAGATTAAATATCTGCCCTTTAAAATCAATTCTATAAAATTACAGAGCCGCCTTGGCTTTCTCGGCGAGCGCCGCGAACGCGCCCTTGTCCGCGACCGCTATTTCGGAGAGCATCTTTCTGTTAAGCGTGATTCCCGCTTTTTTAAGTCCGTTCATAAATCTCGAATAGTTTATCCCGTTTACTCTCGCCTGAGCCGAAATCCTCGTTATCCATAACGCCCTGAAATCCCTTTTCTTCTGTTTTCTGCCTATATAAGCGTAATTGCCGCTTTTCATGACCGCCTGTTTGGCCATCTTGAAATGTTTCGATTTAGCTCCCCAGTATCCCTTGGCGGCTTTAAGCGTCTTATTTCTTCTTTTACGCGTCGCTACGGCGCCTTTAATTCTTGCCATATTATTCTTCCTCCTAAATTAATCAATACAAAAACCGAAATAAAAAAATCTACGCGTAAGGCACTAATTTTTTTATTGCCCCGACGTTCGCCTCGCTGAGATAGGCTCCCTTTTTGAGACGTCTCATTCTCTTGCTGTCTTTAAGATGCACCTGATGCCGTCTGTTCTGGCGGGTGTATTTGACCTTGCCGGTTTTTGTGAAGCTGACGCGTTTCGCGGTTGCCTTGTGAGTTTTGATTTTGTTCTTAACGCCCATTTTTCATCAATCCTTTCTTTAAAATATTCTTTAAAAATAATTATTTATTAAGTTTTTTCGGGCTTCGCCTTTTTCGGTCCGATAAACATGGATATCCGCCGTCCTTCCCGGAGGGGTCTTTTCTCGACGACGCTGAAATCCGAGCACGCCCGCTCGAATTTTTCGAGCATCTGATAACCCAGTTCTATATGCGCCATCTCTCTCCCCCTGTTTAATTCAAGGGAGATTTTGACTTTATTTCCGGCTTCTATAAATTTTCTCGTGTGGGACAGTCTCGTATTGAAATCGTGGACGTCGATATTCCAGGACAGCTGTATTTCTTTCGTCTCGATAATCACCTGTTTCTGTCTTTTCTTCGTTTCTTTATCTTTCTTCGACTTTTCGAATTTATATTTGCCGTAATCCATGATTCTGCACACCGGAATCTGAGCCGTCGGAGCGATCTCGACCAAATCGAGCCCTCTTTCCGACGCCATGTTCAGCGCGTCCCTCGTTTTGATAACCCCGATTTGATTGCCCGAGTCGTCAATTAATCTTATCTGAACCGCTCTGATTTGATTATTGACCGAAAGCTCCTTTTCCCTTGTAGCTATAGATAGCACCTCCAAAAATAATAAAAACTAAACGAAATAGATAAACCAAAAATAAAAAAACGGCGAACCGCAGTCCTCCGCCCGAAATTCTGCTCCGCGAAAACCTCCCGGTTCGATTTGCCGGAAAGATACGCGCGAGAAAAAAATATTAACCGTAAAACAATAGTAAAAGCATACGGTGAGAACGGAGAAGTTCTGCTTCTTTTTTATTTTTATATCATAACAGACTATGATTATATCACATTATTTTTATTTTGTCAATATATTTTAAAAATTTTTTTCAATTTACAAATACGACATATATTTTTGTTATTATAAATAGAAATAAACTATAATTAATTAATTTACGTGAGGTTTAATAAAAATGATGAAACTGTCAAAATCTATTAATTTTCCCAATCTCGGGGTTGTAAATCCGGACAGCGGCTTTCTGACTCTCGGCAAAACGTCGGACGGCTTATACGAAACGGGTAAAGCCGGAGTTTTGGATATCGCCGCGACGGGGGATAACAAGGTCGAGTTTATCGCCTTTGAGAAAAATACTCTCGCCTGCGTGAAATCGTCCGTCTCATATCCCGCGTATTATCCCGTTTATCCCGTAAAACTCGAACGTCCTGTTAAAGCCGTCCTGATGGACCTGGACGGCACGACCGTAAGGAGCGAGGACTTCTGGGTCTGGATAATCCAGATGAGCGTCGCGAGTCTGCTTAAAAATAACAGATTCGAGTTCGAAGAATCCGATATGCCTTTCGTTTCCGGTCACAGCGTGTCCGAACACTTGCAATACTGCATAGATAAATACTGCCCCGGAAAATCCCTCGAGGAAGCGAGAAATTATTATTTTGAGCATACTCACAGGGAAATGGAAGAAATTATGCAGGGCAGGGGAAAAGACGGGGCGTTCACCCCGACTGAAGGCGTGAAAGATTTTTTACTCGAATTAAAAAGCACGGGAATAAAAATCGGACTCGTAACGTCAGGACTTTACGAGAAAGCGTACCCGGAAATAATTTCGGCGTTCAAGACTCTTAATATGGGCGACCCGAAAGAATTTTACGACGCGATAATATCCGCCGGTTTTCCTCTGCGCAAGGGTTCTGTCGGAACTCTCGGGGAATTATCGCCCAAGCCTCACCCGTGGCTGTATTCCGAAACGTGCATAGTCGGTCTGGGAATCGGCTTTAACGAGAGAAATTGCGTCCTGGGAATCGAAGATTCCGGCGCGGGGGTTTGTTCCGTTCGGCTTGCGGGATATACGACGGTCGGCATAACCGGCGGCAACATAATCGAAAGCGGAACAAAAGCGCTCTGCGATTATTTTGAGGACAGTTTCACGGATATTATGAAAATAATAAAGGGATAATAGATTTCCTGCGAAATCACGCTACTATGTAGGGGCGGCCATTGGCCGTCCGTCTGAAAAACATTAAATTTACGTTGGTTTTGCGGACGCGCAATGCGCGCCCCTACAATTAGGATTTTAATTTCGCAAGAGTCTAATACCAAATTGATATCAAACAATATTATTTAAAATACCCATTATATTTTTTATACTGTCGCAAATCTTCTCTCCCTCTCTTAAAAAATACGCCGCGTGAGGTTTT
>WRMA01000080.1 GCA_009777355.1 Oscillospiraceae bacterium
TTTTTTAAAGAGGGTGGCAGTCGCGTAAGCGGCTGACGGGTGTTTTTGAAATTTTATATCGCGTACGGGGAGACGAAAACACCCGCCGTCTGCGGACGGCACCCTCTTTACGAAAGAGGGCAAAGATAGTAAACACGTCAAGCGCGTAACCTGTGAACTATTAACTATAATAATTCCGCCCTTAGCTCAACTTGGATAGAGTATCAGATTCCGATTCTGGCGGTTGCAGGTTCGATTCCTGTAGGGCGGGCCACTCTTGTTCATAAAATAAAAACAAAAAAACAGAAATGCGTTTTTTTGTTTTTATTTGTTTATAGTGTAATATTTTTTGCAGGGTATAAAAATTATTACGGGGTAAAATATATTCAGGCAGTTTAAGATTTTTAAGTTTTGAGATAATAAAAAAAAATTAACAGAAAGATTCCGGGAGGTTTGAAATAAGAATATGGCTTCATTAACTTCAAAAGAACTAACCGCCATCGAAGACCAGCTTACGATTGAACAAAACGTCATAAGCAAATATAGAATGTATTCAAGCGGCGCGACAGACGGCGAAATCAAAGACAAATGCAACTGTATAGCCCAAAAGCATCAGAGGCATTACGATACGCTCATATCGCAGCTGCAGGGATAGCATAAATGAAATATAAAATAAAAAAGTCGGAGACGGAGGAAATTAAGAAATGCAGAGTACAAGCATGACGTTTTCGGATAAAGATATATTGCAGGACGCCCTCGCGTCGCAGAAATTTATCACCGGAAACTACAGCACGTTCACAAACGAATGCGTTACGCCCGAGGTTCGGGGAGTTTTCATGTCGATTTTAAAAGAGGAGCATGATATACAAAACGAAGTGTTCACGGAGATGCAGAAACGGGGCTGGTATCAGGTCGAACCGGCGCAGCAGCAGAAACTCCAGCAGGCGAAAACGAAATTCGGCGTAGTTTAGATTTTATTTAATTTATAAAATAAAAAAAATCCGGCGTATTATTTATAAAGTTCTTGAGCTTAATCAATTTTATATATTAAAAAAGAGTAATTACTGTACGGACGGGTTATTTATAGATTAAAAACGAAAAAAATCAAGAATATAACGGGAAAGCGTCCGCGGCGCGCAAGCCGCGGCTCTCCCGTTTTTTTTTATTTTTAATTTGCGCTTGATTTAATATAATATATGTAGTATAATAAATTTATAGAAATAGACCTCTTTCAAAACCGGAATACGAACCACCCCGCCGACTTCGTCGGCACCCCTCCGCGGAGGGGAATTAATAAAACGCCGGGGTGAGTGAAAATTCCCCTCCGTGGAGGGGTGGCGCGGCGCGTAAGCGCAGCGACGGGGTGGTTTTGAAAGAAGTTTAATATGCAATTAAAATGTAAGGCGCGCCGCGCCCTACTCAAAACACAAAAAGGAGAGTGAAATTTTAAAATCATGGACAAAAATTTAAACGGGAAACTAAATAGTCTTAAAGAGTATATAAAATCCCTCGGCAGTATTGCGGTCGCTTTTTCGGGCGGGGTAGATTCGACTTTTCTGCTGAAAATCGCCCATGAAGTATTGGGAGAGAACGCCGCCGCGGTAACCGTACGGTCGGATTTGCAGCCGGAAAGGGAATACGCGGGGAGCGAGGATTTTATTAGACGCGAAAAAATAAGGCATTATATTATAGAATTTAACGATTATGATTTAAGCTGTTTTAAAGAAAATCCCCCGGACAGATGTTATTTCTGCAAAAAAGAAATTTTTTCGAAAATATTTGATTTAGCGGAAAGCAAAGGGGTCGCTTATATTGCGGACGGTTCTAATCTCGGCGATTTAAACGATTACAGACCCGGAGCGAGAGCGGTTAAAGAGATGGGCGTGAAAAGTCCGCTGCTTGAAGCGGGTCTGACAAAAGAAGATATAAGAACGCTTTCGAAAGATATCGGGATTTACTCGTGGGATAAGCAGTCGTCCGCATGTATGGCTTCGAGATTCCCGTACGGAACTCCCGTTACCCGGGAAAATCTGGATAAAGTAATCAAAGCCGAAAAATATCTGTTTGATTCGGGGTTTAAGCAATTCAGGGTGAGATTCCACGGAGACGTCGCGAGAATCGAAGTTTCGGACGAAGAAATCCATAGGTTTTTTGATTTTGACTTTATGAAAGAAGTCGCCGAAAAAATCAAAGAAGCGGGGTTTTTATACGCAGGTCTTGACTTGGAAGGCTTTAAATCGGGCAGTTTAAACAGAGTTTTGGATTATGATAATAAAAAATAATTACGGCCATACGATAAGGGCGAGTTACATAGGATATATTACCCAGGCGATTATAAATAATTTCGCGCCGCTTTTGTTCCTGACTTTTCAGAGAGAGCCGTATAATATCCCTCTCGGGCAAATCACGCTGCTCGTCAGTCTGAATTTCGCGGCGCAGCTTATCGTAGACGCTCTCGCGGTAAAATTCGCGGATTATATAGGCTATAAGCCTCTCGCGGTTACCGCCCATATATGCGCGGCTTCGGGACTCGCGGGGCTCGCGTTTTTGCCGGGGATTATGCCGTCGCCGTTTTCGGGGCTTCTCGCGTCCGTTATAATATATGCAATCGGCGGAGGTTTAATCGAGGTTTTAATCAGCCCGATAGTCGAGGCGTGCCCGACCGAGGAATCAAAAAAATCGTCCGTCATGAGTCTGCTCCACTCGTTTTACTGCTGGGGGCTCGTGTTCGTTATAATCGCCTCGACTTTGTTCTTTGTTTTCTTCGGCATAGAAAACTGGCGTATACTCGCGTGTCTATGGGCTGTCATACCGTCGTTTAACGCATTTTATTTTTCAAGGGTAACCGTTTTCACGCTTACCGCAAAAGAAGAAAGCATGAGCGTCGGAAAACTCGCGTCGTCGAAATTATTCTGGATTTTAATTATTCTTATGGTCTGTTCGGGAGCGAGCGAACAGGCGATGATACAGTGGGCGTCGGTTTTCGCGGAAGCGGGTCTGAAAATATCGAAGACTATGGGAGACCTTGCGGGAGCGTGTCTATTCGCCGTACTCATGGGAATATCGCGGGTGTTTTACGCGAAGTTCAGCGAAAAGATAAACCTGCGCAAATTTATTTTACGGAGCGGGATTCTATGCGCCGTAAGCTATACGCTCGCGTCGCTTTCGCCGAATCCGGTAATTTCGCTTATCGGCTGCGCGCTGTGCGGACTGTCGGTCGGGATAATGTGGCCGGGAACGTTCAGCATAGCGGCGCGGACGTGTCCGAAAGGCGGCACGGCGCTGTTCGCCCTGCTCGCGCTGGGTGGAGATTTGGGGTGTTCCGCGGGACCCGCAGTCGTGGGGTTTGTTTCGGGAATAACGGGCGGCGACGTAAAGACGGGGATTTTATCGGGGATTATTTTCCCTCTCGTCTTGATTTTGTGCATAGCTTCGCTGTCAAAAATTAGAGAAAAACCCGGTTAAACCGTCTTGACAAAAGCATAGGAGATATTGTATAATGTTTGTGAGAGACGAAAGAAAGGGCGGCGAATAAAATAAACGAAATAAATATCGATGATTTGCGCTCGCTGTTGTCTGCGGGTAAAATTGTCTGGACAGAGCATTTAGCGCTGCGTTTGCGTGAACGGGGAATAAAACGCGCAGACGCAGTCGCCTGTATTCTGAACGGCGAGATAATCGAGCAGTATCCCGACGCATATCCGCACCCCGCTTGCTTGGTTTCCGCCGCGCTCAAAAATAATAAAACCATACACGCAGCCGCGGGCATAGGAGACGGCAATTTGTTTATAATAACAGTATATTACCCAACGCTTGACAAATGGGAAAGCGATTATAAAACGAGAAAGGCAGGTAAATAATATGACTTGTTTTTATTGCGGCGGAGATACCGAACAAAAATCCAAAACTCACGCGGTAACGCTCGAAAAATGCGTTATTATTATAAAAAATGTTCCGGCTGATATTTGCAGGCAATGCGGAGAGGTATATTTTACCGACGGCGTTATGCAGAAATTAGAAGGAATCACCGACAGGTTAGAAAGTATAATCAAAGAAGTCGCGATAGTCGATTATGCCGACGGCGCGGCGTAAATTTTGCATGTATTTTGCCTTTTATAAACAAAAAACAAAAAAATAAAAATAACAAGAAAGGATTAGATTAATGGGAACGAAAACGGAACTTAAACTGTGGTTTGACGAAAGCGCGAAAAAATGGACGGAGGCTCTGCCTCTCGGCAACGCCGAGACCGGCGCTATGATTTACGGAAGGACGGACAGGGAGATTATCGCCCTGAACAACGACAGGCTCTGGTCGGGGCTGCCCGATATCCAGCAGAATACGCGAGCTAAAGACTTAATCCCCGCCGCGAGGAAATTAATCGACGGCGGCAGATACGCCGAAGCCCACGCTCTCGCAACAAATAAAATGCTCGGGCATTACACCCAGAGTTATATGGCTCTCGGTAATCTTTCGCTCGATTTTAAGCATGACCCGAGCGAAGTCTCGGACTATGCGAGGCAGCTCGATTTGTCAAAGGCCGAATACGGCCAGACTTATAAATATAATAATATAAATTATAAGAGGGAGGCTTTTATTTCTTATCCGGATAAAGTCATGGCAATAAAATTGAGCGCGGACAAACCGGGGTCCGTTTCTTTTTCGGCGGGTCTCGATTCTCAGCTCAGATACGATTTGAATATAATATCCCAGGATATACTCGAACTTAACGGAGTCGCGCCCCTTCGCAACGAGCCGAATTACGACCCGTCCGATATTCCCCTGGTTTACGACGAATCGGAAAATCCAAAGCCCGTTAAGTTCGCGGCGAGAATAAAAATAATCGCGGACGGCGGCAAAGTTTACTCGTGCGGAGGCTGTGAAAATAAAACTCCGGTAATAAAAGTCGATAACGCCGACTCGGCCGTTATCCTGCTCGCGACGGGAACGTCTTTCGCCTCGTTCGACAAAATGCCCGACAGGGATTTTTTACCGGATATTAGAAATATTATAGACAGAGCGGCCGAAAAAGGCTACGATAAGCTCTTCGCGCGCCACGTCAAAGATTACGAGAGTTTGTTCGGACGGGTAAAATTCGAGCTTGAGAATAATAATAATAATAATAATAGTGAAGATAAGAAAATCAAGAAATATAACGAGCATTACATAAACAAGCCGACTAGTATACGTCAGCTTGAATATGAAAAGAACGAACAAAAAGATTTGGAATTAATCGCGCTCTATTTCCAGTACGGGAGATATTTGCTGATTTCTTCTTCGAGGGGGTATTCTTTCGCGGCGAACCTTCAGGGAATCTGGTGCGACGAAATCAGACCTCCGTGGTCGTGTAATCTTACTGTGAATATAAATACGGAGATGAACTACTGGCTTGCGGAGAATACGAATCTATCCGAATGTCACAGGCCGTTGTTTCACCTGCTTAACGATTTGTCGGAACACGGAGCGAAAACGGCGGAGACGCATTTCGGGTGCAGGGGTTTCACCGCGGCCCACAACGTCGACGTTTGGGCTCACAGCGCGCCCGCGAGCGGCAACGCCGTCTGGTCGTACTGGCCGCTGGGCGGAGCATGGATGGCTCTGCATATTTTCGACAGATATTTATTTACGAAAGATTATGATTTTTTAAAGAGATATTATCACGTTTTAAGGGGAGCGGCCCTGTTTTGCTACGACTGGCTCTATTTAGACAAAGAATACGGTAAATATATGACGAGCCCCGCGACTTCTCCGGAAAATATGTTTTTATATACGGATTCTTTGACCGGGGAGAAAAAATCTTCGTCTACTTCAAAGGCGTCGTCGAGCGACATGGCGATTATACGCCAGCTTTTTCAAGACGCGATAAGCGCCGCGTCGATTCTCGGAACGGATACCGATTTCAGCGAGCAGTTAAAAGAACGCCTCGAAAATCTTTTCCCGTATCAAATCTCGCCCGAGACGGGCAGACTTATGGAATGGTACAAAGATTTCGAGGACGCAGAACCCGGACACAGGCATCTTTCGCATTTAATCGGCTTGTATCCGGGGAATCATATTACGAGGGAAACGACTCCGGAACTATTCGAAGCCGTGAGAAAAGCTCTCGAAATCAGGCTTGCCAACGGCAGCGGACACACCGGCTGGAGCTGTTCGTGGGTGATAAACCTATTCGCGAGGTTAAAACTGGGAAACAGAGCGTACGACTATATAAGGCAGCTGCTGACAAAAAGCACTTACCCGAATCTTTTCGACGCTCACCCTCCGTTCCAAATAGACGGCAACTTCGGCGGAACTTCGGGCATCGCCGAAATGCTGCTCCAGAGCCACGAGGGATATATAGAGCTGCTGCCCGCCCTGCCCGATATATGGCGTAAGGGCTGCATAAAAGGACTGCGCGCGAGAGGAGCGGTCACAGTCGATATATCATGGGAGGACGGCAAGCTCACTAAAGCCGTGTTCTACACCGAAGAAGATATAGATTCCGTAAAGATAAGATACGGCGGCAAAGATTATGATTTCGACGTAGCGCCGTTCGAGAAAAATATATTTAAGATATAGAAAAGGCAAAATTATGAGTAACTTCGGAAAATATGAATACTGGTTAGAATTATGCGACGATGATTTAGACGTGGCAAAATGCTTATTGCAAGGCAGAAAATTATTATACTGCGGTTATTTTTGCCACCTGATAATCGAAAAGGCGTTTAAGGCGCGTATAGCCAGGAATACGCGGGAAATACCGCCTAAAATCCACGATTTACACAAATTAGCCGAAGAGGGCGGTATGTACGAAAAATTAAGCCGTGACCAGCTTAAATTATTGGACAAATTAAAGAATTTAAATATCGAGGCGAGATACCCCGAATATAAAGACAAAATATACCAGTCGTTAAGTTTAGAATATTGTGAGAAACTAATCGAAGAAACGGAGGGTTTGTTATGCTGGATAAAGAAACAGTCAGAGAAATAGCCCGCAGATTTGCCGACGAGGTTAAGGCGGCGCTGAAACCTGACGCCATATTGATTTTCGGCTCGTATGTAAACGGCGTTCCTCATGAAAACAGCGACATTGACATTGCGGTTATAATAAATGATTTCAAAGGCGACCGGCTCGAAACCGGAACAATATTATGCGGTATTTCAAGAGAGGTCAGCTTTGATATCGAGCCGCATTTATTAGACGAGACGCGCGACAGAAGCGGATTTGTAGAACACGTTTTGAAGACCGGGGAATTTATATATAAATCGGCGTAATTAAATCCCGCCGCGCGGGGTCGCCCCCGCGATTATATTGTTTATATAAGCGTTTCCGCCGTCGTAATCCCCGAGAGGTTTCGGGGATTTTTCGCCGATTCCGCCGTAGAGCATGACGCACAGGGCGTATATCGACGACGCTATGTATTTCCCCGACAGAACGGAGAGTTCTTTACGCTTCATGTCTTTCATGTCGTCGAAAATATAAGAGATTGCGTTAATCAAAAGATTTTTGTACAGCGCGGCCGATATATTATATTCGGCCCCGTCTTTTTTCAGTACGCAGTCTCCGGGTTTTTTCTCTGCTATCCCTGTTATTTCTGTTTTGTTTTCTTCTTTTATGTAAATATTATTGTTATCTATGCCAAGCATAGAGTCTGAAGAGACGCCGTAAAATTTCGCGGCCCTCCCGAGAAAATCAAGGCCGCATTCCCTTATGCCCTTTTCGTAGTGCGAAAGCAGCGCCTGAGACACCCCGAGACTCGACGCCGCGGATTTCTGCGCTATTTTTTTTTCTTCCCTTAGTTTTCTTAAATTTTTTGAAAATACTGTACCCGACATTTTTTATATACCCCGCAAATTATATTTTTTATTAAATTAATATGCGCGGCGTATAAAATTATGTGTAAAATATTTGAGTTTTTGTCTTAAAAAAATACTTGCAATAAAAATTTTTTTGGGTTATAATATAATTCCGGCGATATTATTCAGAAAATATATAGCCGCCGGGATTGTGATTACGGACGCGAGAGTCGAAAGTCCGACGATTACCGACGCGGTTTTCGAGTCCGCGCCGTATTTTTCGGCGAAGACGGCCGCGTTCGCCGCTCCCGGCATAGAAGTCATGACCGTTCCCATGTAAATAAGCAGCGGCGGAAGCCTTAACAAAACGCAGACGTACGCGATAAATACCGGCAGAAATATTAATTTTATAAATACATAATAATAATTTCTGACCCGTCCGAACAGTTCCTTCAGTTTTATTTCGGAAATCAGCGACCCGACTATAAGCATAGACAACGGGAACGTCATATCCCCGACGAGTTTCGCCGAATCGAACAGTACCGGGGTCATTCTTATTCCCGATACAAAAAATACAATCCCCGTCACGGACGCTATTACCCCCGCGTTCAGAAATATTTTCGACGCGGGTAAATTAATTTTGCCGCTTTTAGTTTTGTCTTTTTTGTCTTTTCTCGAAACCAGATAAACCCCGTAAGTCCATATAAATATATTAAAAAACATAGTGTAGAACGCGCCGTAAAAAACCCCGAGTTCCTCGCCGAATATAATAATCAGCACGGGAAAACCCAGAAACGCGCAGTTGCAGAAAACGGTCGACATCTCGAATACGTTCCGCGATTTTTTAATCGGCTTGTAAATCAAAAAGGCGGCGGCCGCCGTAAATATATGGATTGCCGCGGACAACGCGAGAACAGTAAGCCCGTTCTTTAATTTCGCGGCGTCGAAATCGATTTGAAAAGACGTTATAATCAGCAGGGGCTGGGTGACGTTCAAAAGAAGCGACGAAAATCTTTTCGCCGACTCTCTGCCGATTATATTCGTCTTTCCCGCGATTATCCCGGCGAACAATATCAAAAACAAAGATATTACTTTTTCGCCGACCTGCATTTGCATCGCTCCGTTCGAATCCATGACTTTTCTCTCCCTCTCTCTTTTGACCGGGTAATTGACCGGGTAAATCGTAGGGCGCGGCGGCCCCACCCGCCGGGGGCGGGGGGGTT
>WRMA01000081.1 GCA_009777355.1 Oscillospiraceae bacterium
TGCGAAAACTGCGTTTTCTTTTTGATTTGTTTTTGCTGTAACTGCCGGTATTTCGCCAAAAGCGCGCTGTATTTTTCCTGTAACGTCATGATTTCCCCCCTCCGTTTTGTAGGGGCGATTATTAATCGCCCGCGGTTGAATCAAACGGTTTTCACGGGCGATTAATAATCGCCCCTACGATACAAACATTATCATTTCAGCCGTTATTTATATTGTCGATGCGTTCGTGTACACGTCTGATTGCCTCTTCGTTTTTTTGTACCGCCTTTTCTAAAATGCCGACTTTTGCCCGTAATTCCGGGATATTCGCGTTTCTGAACTCTGATTTTAACTCGTCGACTGCGTTTCTGATGTATTCTATATCGCCCATTAAACGTCCTTTCGTTACCCCTTCGCTTTTCGCCGCGGACTGCCGTCCCGCGAAAAACATCACTATGCCGATTATGCCTCCGACTATAGTAAAAATTGTCCCCACTTCAAGTACCGCCATGTTTTTTCACCCCTTTTTTTAATTTTAATATAAATATTTATGTTTATTTATGCGCGAATATAAAAAGACAGCAAACCGCCGGTTTTACCGGCAGTCACCGTCTTTTTACATTTTTCCACGATACCATTATATCATAAATTATTATAACATTCTATAACATTTAGTATCATCTTTTAATATTTTTAAAAAATTTTTTATTTACGTCTCGATAAGTCCGATGTTTCCGTCGTCGCGTCTGTATATAATACTTACCGCGTCTTTGTCTATATCGTAAAAAACGAAAAATTTAAACTCTAAAACTTCCATTTGCAAAACCGCTTCTTCTATGCTCATCGGCTGAGGTTTTGCTTCGGCTTTCACTATTTTATATGCCGGTTCGTCCTCTGAAACGTCGGAAGTATCGGGAGTTAAAAGAACGTCGTCGGGTACTATATCGAGAATTTCTTTTTTCAGTCCGCCGCTTTTTGTTCTCATTTTATTCATTCTTGATTTATATTTCGCGACTTGTCTGTCAATTATATCCATGCACTTGTCGATTCCCCCGAGTATGCCGTCCGTCGTTACGGCTTCCGCGTGAATATAAAAATTAAGATAAGGCATATCCACGTCTACTCTCGTACTGGGTTTTCTCTCCGAAACCCTGACGTTTACAGGTTTTCCCGATTCCTGACGGGAACTGTATTTTCTTAGTCTCTGCGTTAGTTTTTTCTCTACGGACTGTTCTATGTCCGGCGTGATTTTAATATCTTTCGATGAAATTTTGATTGTCATAATAATTTATCCTCCTGAAATTTTATAAATTTATTTTGTATCGTATATATAAATTTTATTATATTTATTCGATGATGTCAAGTGAAAATTCTGTTTTTACAAATAATTTTTAATAATCCCCGACCAAATCCCCGTTAAGAGCATAAATATTACGCTCGCCGCAACTATTGCCGCTCCCGTCGGTATGTTAAACAAAACGGATAGAATCATGCCCAGTATAAAACAGACCATGGAAATAACCGAAGAGTTTATGACGAGACTTTTAAAACTCCCGGATATTTTTTTCGCCGTCACGGCCGGTATTATAATAAGACTCGATATTAATAGCGTTCCCATTATTTTCATGCCTATAACAACGGTTAAGGCAGTGAGAAAAGAAATCAAAAACTGATAAAGCGTGACGTTTATTCCCGAAGCGGCCGCAAAATTTTCGTCGATAGTAACTAAAAATATTTTGTTATAGAACAAAATAAAAAGTCCGGTCACCGTAACGGCTAAAATTAAACTTATGATTATATCGGAAAAGTTCATCGCGAGTATACTGCCGAACATATAGTTATAAACGTCCGTGTTAAATCCCCGTTTTACGGACGTTATGATAATACCTGCGGCAAGCGAGGAAGCCGCCGCGATTCCCAGAGCGCTGTCTCCCGAAACGCCTTTTTTCTGGCTGTACGCCATAATGACGAACGAAGCGAAAATAACCGACGGAGCGGAAAAAAGCATAGGCGATACGCCGAAAGCGACTGCGGCCGAAGTAGCGGCAAACCCCACGTCCGCGAGGGAATGGCCAATCAGGGAATATCGCTTGAGAACCAGAACGACTCCCAGAAGACCCGCGCACAGCGATATAAAAATCCCCGCCGCAAAAGCCCTCAGCATAAACGGCAGCCTGAATATTTCTATTAAATTATTTAAATCAGACATTATATATTTAATTCAGTCCTTTTTTTAAATTCTCCAAATTCGCGTACATAACATCGAGAAAAGTTACGCCGTTTTCAAATTCGCTTTTCGTTATATTATGCGCGGTTGAAAACCGCAGGGTTTCTATATTTGTCTGCGACGCTATAGACTTCGCGATTTTCGCTTCCGAAAGTTCTTCGTGATATATGCATGCAATATTATTTTTATCGATAAAATCTATAACCTGGGCGATTCTTAACGCTCCCGGTTCGGAATATGCCGAACATGAATCATAAGCCGTAATATAATCGAGATTATAACGCTCGAGAAAATAAATATAGGCGAAGCGTCCGCCGAAAACTATAGTTCTGCGTTTCGACGATTCTACGGCCTCCGAAATATCTTCGTCGAGTTTCTGAAGTTTTTTTATATAATCTTCGGCGTTCCGATTATAATAATCAGAATTTTCCGGGTCTTTCGAAATAATAGCGGCGAGTATATTTTTGACTATAATCACCGCGTTTTCGGGATTAAGCCATATATGAGGGTCCGCCCCGTGGTCATGATTATAATCCTCGTCGCTATGATGAAGAAATTCTATGCCGGAGGAACAGTCGGCGATTATTAAATTTTTATTATTAACGCCTTTTATTATAGTTTCAGACCAGGGTTCCATATCTTTTCCGGTATATATAAATATATCCGAATTATTGATTGCGAGAATATCCGACGGCTTCGGGTCAAAACCGTGGCTTTCAATACCCGGCGGCAGAATCAGGCTGACGGCGGCTTTATCTCCGGCAATAATCTTCGCGAAATCATACTGGGGAAAAAGAGTCGCGGTTATTTTTAACCGGCCGCCGTCCTCGGCTTCGGTAGTAATGCACGACGGAAAAACAAATAAGATAAAAACCGCAAAAACAATAAAAAATAAAAATTTATTAAAATATTTCAAAACTGAAACCTCCTTTATTTTGATTAATTTTGAGCGATATAATTATTTTAATATCTTAATCAGGAAATTTTTGTCGGTTTTTTTATTAAAAAAATAAATTTTTTTGTCGTCTGCAAAAAGATTGACAAAAAATTAACAATATATTTTGGCATACCCGTTGACTTTATTGCAAAAATGTTATATAATCTATATTGCGGCAATAACTATAAGCCGTAAAATTTTTAATTTTAAAGGAGTAGAAAAAAGTATGAACAGAGTCTATAATTTTTCTCCGGGACCCGCTTGTCTCCCGTTGAAAGTTCTCGAAAAAGCCGCGGGCGAAATGACGAATTATAACAACAGCGGAATGTCGGTCATGGAAATGAGTCACCGCTCGAAAATTTATGAGGAAATAATTGCCGAAACGCAGTCGTGTCTGCGCGAAGTTATGGGAATCCCGGATAATTATAAAGTTTTGTTTTTACAGGGGGGCGCAAGTCTGCAGTTCGCGGCGGTTCCTATGAATCTCATGAACAATTCGGGAAAAGCCGATTATGTTATAACCGGACAGTTCTCAAAAGCCGCTTTCGACGAAGCGGTAAAATACGGCGGCGCGAAAATCATCGCCTCGTCAAAAGACGAGAACTTCACTTATATCCCCGAGATTACGCCGGATATTATTACCCCCGACGCGGATTATTTACATATATGCGAGAACAATACTATATTCGGGACAAGATTTAATAAGCTGCCGGAAGTTATAAACAATATCCCGTTGGTCGCGGACGTTTCGTCGTGTATATTGTCGCAGCCTATGGACGTTTCAAAATATGGTCTGATGTATGCCGGAGCGCAGAAAAACATGGGACCGTCCGGACTCACGGTCGTTATCGTCAGAGACGATTTAATAGGCAAAGCGAGAGAGTCTACGCCGAAAGTTATAGATTATAAAATCCAGTCGGAGAACGATTCTATGATTAATACGCCCCCGTGTTATTCTGTATATATCGCGCAGCTCGTGTTCAAATGGCTCAGGGACGATATAGGCGGGCTTGAAAATATGCGTAAAATAAATATAGAGAAAGCGAATATTTTATACGATTTTATAGATAATTCTGAATTATTTAAAAATCCCGTGAAAAAAGAGTTCAGGTCAATCATGAACGTGACGTTCGTTACGGGGGATAAAGACACGGACGCTAAGTTTATAAAAGAAGCGGCGGGCGCGGGTCTCGTGACTCTGGGAGGACACAGGCTGGTCGGGGGAATGAGAGCGTCTATTTATAACGCGATGCCGACAGACGGCGTAAAAGCATTGGTTGAATTTATGAAAAAATTTGAAAGTGAGAATAAATAATTATGTTTAAAATTAAAACGCAGAATAAAATAACGAATCAGGGTCTTGATATTTTTGACAAGGCGAAATATAATATCTCGGACGGCGAGGAAAATCCCGACGCGGTAATAGTCAGGTCGGCGGTTATGCATGATATGAGCTTTAACGAAAATCTTAAAGCGATCGCAAGAGCGGGCGCGGGAGTGAATAATATTCCCATAGAAAAATGCGCGGAAGCCGGAATCGTCGTGTTCAACACGCCCGGCGCGAACGCGAACGGGGTAAAAGAGCTCGCAGCCGCGGCGCTTATTCTTGCCTCCAGAGATATTCTCGGAGGGGTCGCGTGGGCGAAATCTTTGACTTCGGACGTCGCGAAAGAAGTCGAAAAAGGCAAAAGCCAGTTTGTAGGCCATGAAGTCATAGGCAAAACTCTGGGTATAATCGGCATGGGAAAAATCGGAGCGATGATTGCGAATATCGGCGTGGCGCTCGGAATGAACGCGATTGGCCAGGACCCGTATATGACGGTTGAAAACGCGCTTTCGCTTACGCGCTCGGTAAAAATGGCGAGGGAACGCGGCGAAATATTTGAAAAAAGCGATTATATATCTCTCAACGCGCTCGTCACTCCGGAGACAAAAAATATGATAAACGCCGAATCTATTGCAAAAATGAAGGACGGAGTAAGAATAATAAACATGGCGCGGGCAGATTTAGTCGACGACGACGCGATGGCGGAAGCTCTCGAAAGCGGCAAAGTCGCGAAATACGTCACGGACTTCCCCAACGAAAAAGTATTGAAGATGAAAAACGTAATCGCGATTCCCCATCTCGGAGCGTCGACCGAAGAATCGGAAGACAACTGCGCGATTATGGCGGTCGAGCAGATTATAGATTATCTCGAGAACGGCAATATAAGAAACAGCGTGAATTATCCCGATTTGGTCACGCCCAGAACAACGGACTCGAGGCTCTGCGTGTTCCACAAGAACGTTTCCGGAACGATATCAAAAATTTCCTCGGCCGTGGCCGACCTCGGCATGAACATAGAGAACTGCACGAATCGTTCAAAGGGCGATTACGCATACACAGTCTGCGAAATCAACGGCAGAATCCCCGAAGGATTAGCCGGAAAACTCTCGGACGTAAAAGATATTATAAAAGTAAACGTAATCGGATAGGGAGAGAATAAAAAACTGCAGGGGCGGATAATAAAATCCGCCCCGTTTATTTTGTTTTTGCGTAAATATTATTCGAATCTTTCGAGGGTTCTTTCTATATTCTGCTGCATCCTGTCGAAATGCCTGTCGATTTGAGACGCGACGTCCATGGGCTGGGCTTCGCCCAGCGACGTTGCGACCGCTTCCACAAGAGTATTCGTCCAGCCGTACGCCATGCCGATTTCAAACGAGCCCCTGTTTTTAATAAGCTCCAGCATTTCTATGGATTCTTCGTTGCGGAGCTGTTTTTGCGAGACCGCGACGTCGAACAGAACCGGTACTACGTCTCTGTTGCTGACGTAAGCGAGAGCGTCGAGAACCGCGCCGGTAAATTCAATATCCGAATTTGTGTGAGGCATAATTAAAACGGGGGTCTGATTTATAAGCAGAGTCTGATAATCTTCTTGATTTTCGTCGTATTTAGGCATCGGGACGATACCGAAATTAGATTCCATCGCCCTGAAGACGTTCGCGGCTTTAAGCTCGCAAATCGCCATTAACGCCCTGCCGTTCCTGAATATATTCTCATAATGGAAAATATAGTCCGAATAATCGTTGGCATAGAGATAAAGCCCTCCGTTCGGGTCGAGTATTTCGCCTATTTTCTGTAAAGCGTCAAAGAAACGGCTCTCTCTTACGGCAAGCGCCGGTCTGCCGTTTTCAGAGGCGATATATCTCGCGCCGGAGGCGGCGAGCAGGGCGTTCGCGCTGAAATTATGCGCGGTCAAGCCGTAAATCGCCGTTCCGCTCTGCTCCCAGTCAAAACTGCTCGCGCCGTTGAGCGACGCGCCGCTTCTCTGATACTGCATAAACGCGTCGTAAGTCCATTTGCCTTCCTTCACGAGAGAGTAAGGCAGGTCAATTCCGGTGTTCTGCATAATATCCTGATTGAAGAACACGCACGCCATAGCCTGGGTCGTGAAGAGATTTATAGAACTGCCAGCATAGAAAATCTGGTCTCCCGAACCGATAGCGGCTTCTTTCAGCATAGTCTGGTTCCAGTAGTCTTTGTCCAAATCCATAGTGGGAATACTCCTGAGGTCGTGAAAGAGACCCTCCGACAGCATCGCGCCGACCGTGCCGTTGAACGACGCGGGTATAAATATAGCGTCGTAAGTGTCGTCGCCCGCCATCAACATTCTTCTTACGTCCGGGTTATGATTCCACATATCGTTTCCCGGCATATTTATCTCTACTATATTTATATTAAATTTTTCTTCGACGAACCTGTTGCGTTTATATACGGCGTCGTCGAGAATGTCGCTCGGGGGCTCTTCAAAAGCCAAATCGGTATAATATTCCCATACGTTTTCGGGAACGTTGTAGAATTTAAAATCCCTGCCGCCGCCGTCGAGTTCGGGGTAGACATACGGGTCGATATAAATTTCTTCTTCGGGTTCGCCGGCTCCGGGATTTTCTCCGCCTCCCTGATTTTCGCCGGGAGCGCCGGAGTCTCCGCCGTCGTTTCCTCCTCCTCCCGCGCCGCCGTTACCGGCATTGTTGTCTCCGCACGATACGACGAAGACAGAAAGGCAGACAAAAACAGTCGCTATGAGTAAAAACAATAATCTTTTTCTGATAGTTTTCATAAATTTCACCTTCCAAAAATAATAAAAAAATATAATTTATGCTATTATTATATTATTTATTTGTGAATAAATTATATTTGCCGTGAAAAATTTTTTTGTTTAAATTGAGTTTACATATATATGGGATAATAATTTCAAAATATATTAATAAATAACAAAACCGGGGAAAAATCTATGGTAAATATAATGGTCGTCGAGGACGACCCCAACACGAGAAAATTAATGCGCGCGATTTTATCCCAGAACGGTTATGAAGTTATCCTTGCCGAAAACGGGGAACACGCCCTCGAATTTCTGGATAAAAAACATATTGATTTAATAGTTCTCGATATTATGATGCCGAGAATGGACGGCTATGAGTTTACGGAAATTTTAAGGGAAAACAACTGCAATCTGCCGATATTGATGCTGACCGCAAAAGAAACGCCTCACGACAAAAAAAAGGGCTTTATAATCGGAACAGACGACTATATGGTCAAACCGTTCGACGAGGAAGAATTGATTTTAAGAATCGCCGCTCTTCTGAGACGTTCCCGTATCGTCAACGAGCATCGCCTCGAAATCGGACGAACCGTTCTCGATTACGATTCCCTTACGGTTACGAGAGACGAAATTACTCACGAACTGCCCAATAAAGAATTTATGCTTTTATATAAATTACTGTCTTATCAGAATAAAATTTTCACGAGACGACAGTTAATGGACGAAATATGGGATATGGAAAGCGAAACGGACGAAAGAACCGTCGACGTTCATATAAACAGGCTGAGAGACAGGTTCAAAGAAAATCACGATTTTGAAATCCAGACGATAAGAGGGCTGGGATATAAAGCGAAGATAGTTAGTAAGAAATAAAGATTTATGAAAATTTCAAAAAAATCTATAGACAAAACGAACGAAAATCAGGAGCTTCACGAGCTTAAAGAATACGCGTCGCTTAATATAATCGCCGTGTTTTTTGTCTTTGCGATTATGGTTTCGGCGAGTCTTATCGCGGGGTTCTGCATAGTTATTCTCGACAGTCTTGAAATGCTCGGCAGATTCAAACATTCAATCGCGGTTATGCAGTTCGTAATATTTATGGCGAGCATCGTAATCGGCGCGGTGATTGCTTTTTTTGCAAGTAAAAAATTTCTCAAGCCGATTAATAATTTGATAGAAGCGACGAAAATTATAGCGAAAGGCAATTTTAAAATAGAAGTTCCCGAAACGTCGAGTATAGGCGTTATACGGGAATTACTGGAAAGCTTTAACAAAATGTCCGAGGAACTCGGCAGTATAGAAATATTCAGGAACGATTTCATAAATAATTTCTCCCACGAGTTCAAAACTCCCATAGTATCTATAAAAGGCTTCGCGAAACAACTGCAAAATTCAAATAACCTAAATAATCTTTCGGAAGAGCAGCGCCTCGAATATCTCGATATAATAATAAAAGAGTGCGAAAGGCTTTCCGTGATGTCGTCGAAGATTTTACTTTTGACAAAACTCGAAAACCAGCAGATTATAACGGACAAAAAAAATTATTCTCTCGACGAACAAATAAGAAACTGCATATTATTGCTTGA
>WRMA01000082.1 GCA_009777355.1 Oscillospiraceae bacterium
GCCCTCTTTCGTAAAGAGGGTGCCGTCCGCAGACGGCGGGTGTTTTCGTCTCCCCGTACGCGATATAAAATTTCAAAAACACCCGTCAGCCGCTTACGCGACTGCCACCCTCTTTAAAAAAGAGGGCTTTGCCGCAAATTTAAGCTAACTGCGTAACTCGCAATAACTTAATTATATCACAGGATTTATTAAAAATCAACATAAAAATATTTTATATATGATATTAAAAATAATTATATATAAAACTGTTGCATTATTATGCATTTAATAGTATAATAATGCATATATTGTTTTTATATGCGGAGGTATGATTTAAAATGGCGAAAGTTAAAATATATGTCGACGGTCAGGAAGGAACGACGGGTCTGGAAATAAACGACAGGCTGAAGAAAAGAGAAGATTTGGAAATCTTAAAAATAGCGCAGGATAAACTTTTTGACGTCGAGGAAAGAAGAAAATATATAAATCGAGCCGATATCGTTTTTTTGTGCCTGCCCGACGAGGTGGCAATAGAATCGGTTTCGCTGATTGACGGGGATAATCTATCGACCAGGGTAATAGACGCGAGCACGGCTCACAGAACGGCTGACGGCTGGGTTTACGGACTGCCCGAACTGAGCCCGGAACACAGGAAAAATATAGCGGACGCGAAAAGACTCGCGAACCCCGGCTGTTTTCCGACGGGATTCAACGCCCTCGTTTATCCGTTAGTGAGAGAGAATATTCTTCCCCCGGATTATCCGGTGACCTGCTGCGCCGTGACGGGCTACAGCGGAGGGGGTATCAATTTAATTAATATATTCGAATCTGAAGAAAACAAAGGAAAATTAAACAGTCCGTGTTTTTACAGTCTGCCTATGCGTCATAAGCATCTGCCCGAAATGCAGAAACACAGCGGACTTTTAAATCCTCCGGTGTTCACGCCGATTATCGGCGGATTTTACAGAGGTATGACGGTCGCCGTTCCTTTGAGAACCGACGCTTTTAAGTCAAAAATAAACGCCGCCGAAATAAATGCGTTTTATAAAAATTATTATAATAAGCAGAATTTTATTAAAATAGCGCCGACAAACGTACAGGACGAATTCGAATGGGGATTCATGAACGCCGAAAGCTGCAATAACACAAATAATCTTGAGATTCTGGTTTTCGGTCACGACGACTGCGTCCTGCTCGCGGCGCGTCTTGACAATCTGGGCAAGGGCGCGTCCGGCGCGGCTGTCCAGAACATGAATATTATGCTTGGAATCGACGAAACGTACGGAATAATTTAGAAAATTAAATTATAGATTTAATTAAAAGGAGTAAACAACAAGTGCGGAAAATAAAATTTATCGAGGGCGGCGTAACGGCGCCGCAGGGGTTTCTGGCCGCCGGCATACACTGCGGTCTGCGTAAAAATAAAATCAAGAAAGACCTGGCGCTGATTTTTTCGAAAGACGGCGGGGAGTGCGCCGCGGCGGCCGTCTATACGACGAATAAAGTTTTCGGCGCGCCGATAACCGTTACGAAAGAAAGTTTAGAAAACGGAAAGGCGAAGGCCGTTATATGCAACAGCGGCATAGCGAATACCTGTACTCCCGACGGTCTTGAAAAAGCCTATAGAATGCGCGAGATAGTCGCGGATATTCTGGGTATAGACAAAAGCGACGTAATAGTCGCTTCGACGGGGGTTATAGGCGCGAGTCTGCCGCTTGAGCCGATAGAGAACGGCCTGCCTATGCTCAAGGACGCGCTCGGCGATACGAAAGAAGCGGGGGAAGCCGCCGCGTTCGCGATTATGACGACCGATACCCGGAAAAAAGAATACGCAGTCGAATTTGAAATCGACGGCGGCAAAACGGCGAAAATAGGCCTAATCGCAAAAGGCTCGGGCATGATTGAGCCGAATATGGCGACGATGCTGTGCTTTGTCACGACAGATATAGATATTACGCCCGAAATGCTGCAGAGCGCGCTTACGGACGTCGTTCAGGATACGTTCAATATGGTCAGCGTAGACGGCGACACGAGCACGAACGACATGGTAAGCGTTATGGCTTCGGGATTATGCGGGAACAGAAAAATTACGGATAAAGACGAGAATTATATTAAGTTCAGAGACGCGCTCTATAAAATAAGCGAGAAAGTCTCGAAGGCGATTGCCTTTGACGGAGAGGGCGCGACGAAACTATTGGAGTGCAGGATTTTAAACGCAAATTCTAAGCATGACGCGAAAAAACTGGCGAAATCGGTAATAAAATCTTCGCTCGTCAAAACGCTTATGTTCGGCGCGGACGCGAACTGGGGCAGGATTCTATGCGCTCTCGGGTATTCGGGAGTCGATTTCGACCCGGAAAAAGTAGACGTGAAGTTTAAATCTTCGGCGGGGGAAATAACCGTATGCAAAGACGGGGGTTACACCGGAGTCGAAGTAGACGAAGTTAAGGCGAAAGAGATTCTGTCGAGGGATATAATAGAGATAATTATAGATATGCGGACGGGAAAAGACTGCGCCGCGGCATGGGGCTGCGATTTAAGCTACGAATATGTTAGAATAAACGGAGATTACAGGAGTTAAATAAATATTATGATAATATCGAATCTTGATAAGGCGAAGGTTCTTACCCAGGCTCTGCCTTATATACAGCAGTATAATAAAAAAACGATAGTCGTGAAATACGGCGGCAACGCGATGATTAACGAGAAATTAAAAGAAGCCGTCATATCGGACTTGATTTTATTATCCCACGCGGGAATAAACGTCGTACTCGTTCACGGCGGCGGCCCGGAAATTACGGACATGATGAAAAAACTAAATATAGAGGCTAAATTTATAAACGGATTAAGATATACGGACGAAGAGACAATCGATATAGTCCAGATGGTCTTAGCGGGGAAGACGAATAAAGATTTAGTCAATCTTATCGGGTTGAGGGGAGGAAGCGCGGTCGGACTCTCGGGGCTGGACGGAGGAATGATAAAGGCGAGGAAGCTTATCGATTCTGCGGGAGAAAACGATTACGGCTACGTCGGGGAGATTACGGACATAAATATAAAACCCGTCGAGGATTTACTGGAAAAGGGCTATATTCCCGTGGTCGCGACCATCGCCCAGGCGACCGACCGGGAATATAAGTTTAAAATCGAGGCGGACAAAGCCGGGATAGGCAGGAAACGCAGCGGGGTCTATAATATAAACGCGGACACGGCGGCGTGCGAAATCGCGGTCAAATTAAAAGCCGAAAAGTTAATTTTACTTACGGACGTCAAAGGAGTGATGACTGATATAAAAGACCAGGACACGCTGATTCCGGTCGTAAAAATCGCCGAAGTCGCGGATTTAAAACAAAAAGGCGTAATAACCGGAGGGATGCTGCCCAAAGTAGACTGCTGCGTCGCCTCTATAGAAGGCGGGGTAAACAGGACGCATATAATAGACGGCAGAATCCAGCACTCTATTTTAATCGAGCTTTTATCGGACGAAGGAATAGGCACGATGTTTATAAGATAGACTCTTGCATAACCTCGGAATCTAATTTCCCCGCCCTCTTTCGCAAAGAGGGTGCCGTCCGCAGACGGCGGGTGTTTTTGTCTCCCCGTACACAACATCAGGTTTCAAAAACACCCGTCAGCCGCTTACGCGGCTGCCACCCTCTTTAAAAAAGAGGGCTTTCCGTGCGGATTTTTAAGTCATGTGAGAAGTTGTTATTTATAAATTGACCCGCGAGGGTCGTTTTTGTTATTAGACCTCTTTCAAAACCGAAATACGACCACCCCGCCGTCTGCGGACGGCACCCCTCCGCGGAGGGGAATTAATAAAACGGCGGAGTTGAGTGAAAATTCCCCTCCGCGGAGGGGTGGCGCGGCGCGTAAGCGGCGTGACGGGGTGGTTTTGAAAGAAGTTCATCGTTTTAAAAAAATATTTTTAAATTTAACAGAACTTTTTTATTTATTTAACGTCTAATATGTAATTTGAATATATAATATTTTTATATATAAAAATATTACGCGGTAAAATCGGGGTGAGTATAATAGCAAAAAAAACAGAAGCCATAATAAAAGCGCAGAATTTAAGAAAAGTATATAAACTCGGCAGGGAAAAAGTCGTCGCCCTCGATAATATAAATATAGAAATAAAAAAAGGCGAGGTATGCTGTATACTGGGGACTTCGGGTTCGGGGAAATCCACTCTGCTTAATATGCTCGCGGGTCTCGAAAAACCCACGAGAGGCGATATAATCGTAAACAAGCATATAATAAATAAATTAAGCGAGAAGAAGCTTGCCGTGTTCAGGCAGAAATACATAGGGTTCGTGTTCCAGTCGTATAATCTAATACCGACGCTCACGGCGGTCGAAAACGTCGCGCTGCCTCTCGTGTTCAAGCGTATATGGAAAAGAAAGCGCATGAAGATGTCGCAGTCGATGCTTAAACTCGTGGGTCTGGGAGACAGGGTGAAGCATAAGCCGACTCAGATGAGCGGAGGGCAGCAGCAGAGGGTCGGCATAGCCAGGGCGTTCGTCTCGAAACCGTCGGTAGTGTTCGCGGACGAGCCGACGGGCAATCTCGATTCGAAAACCACGGTCGAGGTTATAGAACTGATGATAAAAGTCGCGAAAGAAAATAATCTGACGCTCGTAATAGTAACCCACGACAGGGAAATCGCCGAATATTCCGACAGAATCATACAACTGAAAGACGGAAACGTCACGGACGATTACACGATTGACCATACGCATAAAATAGAGAAAACAGAAGAAACGGAAGAATTAACAGAAATACAAGAAATAAAAGAAGATTTAGGAGAAATCCCGATATGAAAAACAGAGAAACCAGAATCAAAAAATTAAGAAGGCTTACGGCGGTCGTCCTCGCCGCGTTTATATTCGCGTCGAATTTAACGTTCGGGAGTCTGAACGTATTCGGCGAAGAACCGGAGATTAGTATAGATATAGAGGTAAAAGACGCCGTACTTCCGGGGAATACGTTTGAAGTACAGGTAACCGTTAAAAATAATACCGGAAGCGTTATTCAAGGCGTTAAGATAGACGAAGACAAAATAATAATATCCCATCCGGGAACTTTTAATCTGACGTTCGGCGATTACGGCGCATATAGTATTGACGAAGGAAAAAGCCGCGTATTCAGTTTCTATTTTAAAGCGGACGAAAAAGCCGGCACGGGCGATATAAGCGTAATCGGCTTTACAGTCGATTACGAGTTGGAAGATACGGAAAAATCAGAGACCGGAACGATACAGGTGAGGGTAGGCGACTCGACGACGCCGCCTCCGCCGGTTACGGAGCCGCCCACGGAACCGCCGACCCTTCCTGCTCCGACCGCTCCGCCTACGACTAATCCTCCCCCTCCCGCGGGCATAACCTCGAACGTAACTATACAAAGCGTAAGCATAAGCGGCAGCGTAAGGGCCGATTCGGCTTTCAGCGCGACCGTAACCGTAAGAAACGGGAATAACCGCGCGGCGAATATAAGGGTCGGAACGGATATATCGAACCAGCTGGTTTCGGTAAGTTCTTTTAACAGTTTTACTGAAAATATCGCCGCGGAATCGACAAGGACGTTTACTTTTATGTTTGCCGCGAACAGTTCGGATATCGAGAACGACACGTCCCAAATAAGATTTAACGTCTGGGTCGGGGAGAATTTACTTGACAGCGCGGTAAGGACGGTCACGGTCAATACTCCCGTTCCCCAACCCGAGTTAAAGCCGTATTTTGAGATAGTCTCTATCGCAAGTCAGCCGCAGAGAGCGGCCGCGGGGGATAATATCAAGGTTTCTTTCGCGATTAGACTGATGAACGCCGCCTCTAACAATATAAGGATATCGACGACCTCTCCCGCCGGTATCAGCCCCGTTTCCCCCAGCGTTCTGTCGCCTGTGGGAATGTTGACTTCCGGCTCGGTCTACCGGGGAGATTTTGCGTTCGAGATAAAAAACAACGCGGAAATCGGGTATAACGAACTGAGGTTTACTGTCGAGACTTCGGACGGGTCCGTTCCCTCGATTATTTATCCCGTCGGAGTCGTCGTCGACAAAAGTCAGGCGGCAATAAATATTCCGGACGTGAAGATAACTTCGGTGAGCCTTCCCGAATCGGTGACGGCGGGCGGAGCTTTTCAGATAAAGGCGCTTCTCGAGAATAGCGGCGGCGACGCCGAAAACGTCAGGGTAACTATAGTTCCTCCGGTCGGCATAGCCAACACCTCGACTAATATTATACAGATAGATTCACTTAAACAAAACGCGCGCAGGGAGATAATCTTCGATATGGTCGTTACGAAGTCCGCGGCGGAGTTCTATAATCTGATACAAATCCAGACGGAGTTTTTACATAAGACGGAAGAAGCTGAAGAGAGAATACAAACGTCGCAGTACGCGGGTTTCAACGTGGTTTTCGAAGAAGAACCGGACGAAGAAGCTATAATAAAAGATTTTACGCTCGATATGAGTATCCCTCCCGCGGCAGCGCCGGGCTCTGAATTTCAAGTCTCTGTGAAAGTTCAGAACAACGGTTCGGACGCGAAAAATCTGCTGCTTAAAGTTACCCCCCAGCTTGCGGGGGTAGAGAACAGAACCGTTAATAATATCGCCATACCCGAGCTGAAATCCGGCGAGAGCGTAACGAAAGAAATCAGCTTCTTCGTTCCGGAATCGTCCGGAGGGGCGTACTGCGCGTTTGAAACGGAGCTGACCGGAAATAATATCGACTCAATCAGGCAGTTTGCGGGAACTGTAATAACCGGGCTTAACCAGCCTAAAGTGATAATAGAGAATATAAAAATCCCGCGGAACGTAAATCGGGGGGAAGTATTCAACGCCGAAATAACAATCGCGAATAACGGCGGCGCGCAGGCTGAAAATATAATACTCACGATTAATCCCCCTCCCGGAATACAGAACCGTACGTCCGGCATATTAAAGACGGATTCTCTCGCGAGCGGGGGAAAAGAGACGCATACAGTAAGTTTCATAGCCGCCAAAAACGCCGCATACGGCTATAATCCGTTTAGTCTCGAACTGTCTTACGAATCGAAAGCCGGACCGGTAAACGATAAAATCAGTCAATATTTCGGGGTTACGGTAAACTCTTCGGATTTGATTATAGAATCCGTAAAACTGCCGGATTCGGTGGGGATAAACAGAGATTTCGAAGTCGAGGTAGCGGTAAGAAACACGGGCGCGGACGCGACGGACGCGACGCTTTCGCTTTCCGCCCAGGGAGGTTTAATCAACAAAACGTCCAACATAGTCAGAATCGATTCGGTAAAGGCCGGGGAAATAATAACGAGAAAATTTATTTTCATGGCCCACGAATCGTCGCCCGCAGGGGATAACTACGCCGCAATAGAAGTCAGCCTGAATTACGGGGAAGAAACAATCAGGCAGTATTCCGGAACAATCGTCAGAAATCCGTCCGAAAAAGACAAAGACGGCGAAACGAACAACGATATCCCCGTGGTTATAATAAGCAGATTCAGCTATGTAAATACGGACGGAGATACAGAAAATACCGGTAATAGCAATAATAATCCGGGAGAAGAAGATTCCGGCTTCGACTATAATTTCGATAATAATTTCGACTTTGACTTCGGCATAGATACCGGGGATATCAATATTTTTGAGAATACGTCCGTGATTATAGAACGGCCGATGCCCGCTCCGGCAAGACCTATGCCTTCGCTTCCGGGAATCGGCGACGATTCCGGGCAGGGCGGGGGAGGAAGCGGCGCAGCTCCCCTTAATCCCGCGCATAGAGACACGAACGCGGTTTACGGCGGTAAATCTTTCGTGTTTACCCTTGAACTTAAAAATATGCACAAATCAATCGCCGTGAGGGATTTGAAAATAACGGTTTCACAGGAAAAAGGCATATTTAATCCCAAAGCCGGTTCGAATACGTTTTTCGTCGAATGGCTCGAACCCGGGGAAACGACCGAAATCAGCCTCGAACTTCTGGTTAAATCGGACGCGGACCCCGACTCTTACGGACTGACCGTGTCGATGTCCTACAGAAACGAGAAAGGCGATTCGACGTCCGCGTCTGAGATTATTAATATCCCCGTTCAGCAGGAAATGCGTTTTAATATAGGCGAGCTGCCGTTTATAAGCGATATTGAAATGGGAGACGAAGCTTATATAAACGTGCAGTTCGGCAACAGGGGAAGAAGCTGGATATATAACGTCGTCGTAACCGTTCAGGGAGACGGATTCATGAACCAGTACGGGCCGTGCTACGCGGGGCATCTGGAGGGCGGCAAGAATTTCTCGCACGAATTCGCGCTTACGCCGTTCTCGCCGGGATTTTTAAACGGGGTGTTTGTGTTTACTTACGAAGACTCGGACGGGAACGTCTACGAGGAACAGGCGCCGTTTTTCTTCAGCGTAATCGGCGATATGGGCGATATGTGGGGAGACGATATGCCTAACTGGGGAGACGACGGGATTATATACGGGCCGGACGGACTGCCGGTTATGAATCCGGACGGAGAAGAGGGGGAAGGCGAAAGCGAAGGGTTCTGGCTTTTCACGAACATGAATTTTTTGAAATGGGCGATAATCGCGGCGGGCTGTCTGATAATTATCGGCTCGGGAGCCGCCGCGACGATTTTTATACTGAAAATCAAAAATAAGAAATCAATCGGTTACGACGGCAATGACGACGACGACGGCGGCGATTCTGCGGACGCATAGACACGAGTTACGCGCATTGTTTAAATTTGCGCCAAAGCCCCCCTTGTTAAAGGGGGGTGTCACGAAGTGACGGGGGGATTCCGGGT
>WRMA01000083.1 GCA_009777355.1 Oscillospiraceae bacterium
CTAATTAAATATTTAGTTGTGTTTATGACTGTTGTTCACACTTACTTCTACATTGTAGTTGATACACAACGGCGATGTCGCACCTTTAAAAAAAAAGCTGCTTGGAACGTTTTGTTGAAAAAACGAGCAGCACTTATGAACCTACTTTTCCTGTTTCGCGACTTCATAGTCCAGTAAATGAATTATTACTCCTTTATTTAGTTAATTCCTTACAGTATTTTAATTTAGTTTTGTCTTTGTGAGGAACGCATTGCTTAAATACGGAATCTATCTTCATCAAATTTGTCACACGCAACCTCACAGTTTCTTATCAATACCACACTCGCAATCATTCCCTTCCAAACAACATTTCATACACGACGTGTTCGAATCTTCATGTTCTATGTCAGTATCAAATTTAACAATGTTCATTAGCCATCGCCATAAAGCTGAAAGTTGAAAAGAAAATCCGTTTGTATGGGTGCCATGTTGTTATTTTACCGTGCACGAAAACATTAAACAACTCTAACAGACGGTATCGTGTCACTCCAGCTGCAGAAGTCCGCCATGTTGCTGCTGCTCTGTGTATACATAACGTTAGGGAGGCCACGAATGACAATACACTGATACAAAGTTTCGTGAAAATCGGTCATTTGTTACAAAAGTTGAACTGAAGTTCAAAAAGGTACAAATAAACAGACAGCGTGGTGTTCTCATTAACCTAAAGAAGCTGTAGAGGATTAGGGTATTAGGTTATGTCTTCAAATAAGATCGACATTCCTTATAAAATAATAATCCCTGCCGTCGTAATCAAAACTTATCTGAGCCGTATATTCGTCAAAGCCAAATTCACTGAGTTTTTCAACAGCCTCGTCGCTGAAATCAACCTCGTCAGTCAAAAACGCCATAATATCGTCTTCTTTGAACGCATAAACGACTTTGTCGCCCGCGAAATACACAAAAGCCATCATAAGCGAACTGTACCTGTCTGAAACCATATAAGGCGCGGGGTATCTCATCTGATAATTTACGAGTCTGTCAGAGTCCGGAGGAATAGGCGCGTTGTAAATCTCGACGAACAAATCGCGGCCCTTATAAAACCTGAAATTATCAGCGAATAAGATTTCGTTCTGACGTATGGGCTCTGCGATAACGGGCAGCATGAGCGAATATCTCTCGCTTAATATAGTCTCTTCCATCATCGTATCGAGTATATATATCGCGGGCCTCAACCCGTCCTTATCCTCATACATGACGTAATAGCCGCCCGTCGTCGGGATTTTATCGCCGATTATTATTTTATACCATTCGTCTTCGATCGTCGTGACGACGAAATAAATCCCGGGGTCTTCCGGATTTAACCCGAACTGCTCCAAATCGCCGAGTATTATATTCCCGTCGTCTATATCTTTCGCCGCCACTCTTTCCATACTCAGCAAATAGCCTATATTCGTGAAAAAGCTCGCGATTATCTCGCCGTTTACCGGGACCATTTCAGCGCCTTCTATATAATAGAAATTATTCCCCAAATGATGTATTAGTTTATAGCTGTCGGCCGTATTTTTCACCTGGACGTTTTTGAGCTGCGCCCTCTCTATTTTGGGCGAAATCAAAATCCTGTGGTTTACCCCGAACGTCAGGACTTCCTCTCCGGGTAAAAGCGTCAGCAATATTTCGCCCTTGCTGTTCTTGAAATTTCTCTTGCCGTCCGGGTCGCCCTCTATATCCTCTATAAAAGTCGTTACGGGCGCGTTGAGCCTTTCTATTATCGGCGTTAGAACAAACAAATACAAAACGACCAAAACGGAAAAAATTATAATACACAGTAAAATAATAAACATTTGTTTTTGTATTTGCGTCATATCTTTATACTTCTGCATCATAAACTTTACGAATGCCTCCTCCTGAGCCAGACAACTATTCCCAATATACTGACGAGCGACGGCAGAACGAGAATAGTTATGAGCGTCCATCTGTTCTGCTGTTCGATTGTCATATCGAGAGACGTACTGTCGAACAATTTAAATTTTATATCCACGGCTATCCTCTTGCTCGTCATAATCCTCATAGCGTTAAGCAGTATATCGGAATTGCTGTAAGAAGCGTTAGGCAGCGCTCCGAGAAACTCGTACGAACCGCTGACTAAAAACAGCGACGTTTTCGGATTATTATCTATATAAGTCGTTCTCTGCGCTACGACAAGCAAGTTGCTCGCGCCCTGATTCGACTGCATTCCCTCCGTGTTTATCCTGTATGAAGAAGACGAAGAAGTAAGCACCGGCGAGACTCCCCTCTCCCCCGCCGTATTGCTCAAAATATTTATCGGCTTCGCATAAGGCACGACTGTCCTGGGAGGACTCGGCTGACGTCTTATACTCGCGTGCAGTTCGTCGCCGACGTTTCCCGCCTCAAAATAGTCCGCGCTTAAATTATATATATTCGAGTTAAGCGAATTTCTGTCGTCGGCGATTATCGCCCCGTGTTCAAATTCCATGCCGTATTCCTTTAACAAATCGTCGAGCTCCGGCAGACTTCCCACCCTGGGGTCTGAAAAATACATGACGCTGCCGAAAGCGTTCAGAAACGACGCGACTTTGTCTATCTCCGACCTGACCGTCGGATTATCCGGGTCCGCTCCTATAAAATCTTTTTGAGGATTGCAAATCACCAAAACCTTCGCGTCCTCGGGTATGTCGTCGATTGCCAAATCTACCGCGTCCATTCTGAACCCGTTGCCGCCGATTAAATCGACGAGCTCCCTCGGTACCGATTCGCTGTGACCCATAGTGAACAGAACGAGGGGCTCGTCCATGCTCACCGCCTGGAGAATCGCGGACGTGAGCGTCCTTTCCCCGTTGAACGCGAACGGTCTCCCGGTCGACTGCGCCATCGTAAAAAACGCCGTCGCGGAGAGAAGCCTCGCCTTGCCCTGGCTTCTTACGCCGATTGAAGTCGTAGACAGCTGCGATAATTCGGACGTTACGAACTCGTTTCTTATTCCCGGGGTCTTTATTATATCATACTCGCCTATAGTTATATTATCATACTCGCTCGCAAAAGTCCTGATACAGTTCACTATCATCTTACCGTAAGACACCCTTTTCTCGTATAAATCCACGGGCATGAAAAAAGCGATTTCTATAGGAACGTCTATATCTTTTAGAAGCTCCCTCGAATCGTCCGTTATACCGTACATCTGCTCTTTCGTCATGTCGATAAACATGGGGTTTATATTATTATACGCAGTCATAACCACGTTCAATATAAAAACCGCGGCGACGAAGACAATAGTAAAAACCATCGCGACCGAACCGTATTTAAGTTTTTTTCTGAAATTATACATTCTTTATTTTCCTCCCAAACTATAAAGCCTACTGCCAGCGTCTCATTTCGTAAATCCTGACAGTCAAAAACAAAAATATAACCACAATAGACGCATAATACACGACCGAGCTTATATCAAAAATTCCGTATGTGAACGCCTGGAACCTTGAAAAAATAGAAACGAAATCGAGCGCGTATCTGATAAAAGTATTGTTGACCGCTCCCGAAAACGCTCCCGATATCAGCAGAAACAAAATAGTGGTTATAGAGATAATCGCAGCCGTAAGCTGATTTTCAGTCATCGCCGAAATAAACAAGCCAATCGAGATAAACGCCGCGCCTATTAATAATATGCTTATGACGTTGCCGATAAGCACCGCCGTGTTAGTCTGCCCCGCCGTCGCCGCGAACTCATAAAGCACGTAAAAATTAAGACACGATATAAACAAAGTTCCCGCGAACAAAACGAACGCCGCCAGAAACTTCGCGAATATAATCCCCGTAAGCGAGACCGGAGAAGTCAGGAGCATCTGTTCAGTTTTCGTTTTGCGTTCTTCTGAAAGCGAACGCATAGTCAGTAACGGGATTAAAACTATAAAAGTAAAAATAATAAACATAAAATAAGACGTTATATCCGCCTGAGCCGGGGAGCTTATATTCGTCAGATAAAACAACCCCCCCGCGACGAGAAGAAAAACCGTTATAAAAATATACCCCACGGGAGATATAAAATAAGCGTAAAACTCCCTTTTGAAAATCGCTCCCATTTTTTTCTATTCCTCCTGAAAACTAAAAATTTTAATTATCGCCGCTGATTATCTATATTATATCAGACGAATCATACGAACTGTTGCACTTGCCGCATTTGCCTTTTAAAGCTATATCGATACAGGCTTTTCTTCGCCTCATCAGCGTTTTCCGGTCGTCGGTTAATATATTCCCCAATATTCCTTTCTCGCTGCTTTGTCTCATACATACCCGCAGCTCGCCGTAAGAATCTACCCAGTACGAAAACAACGGAAATACGCATTTCCTTTCTTTCGCCGATAATACCCCCCCGCACTAATGTTCGGAACGTTTTCTTTCACGAGCATATTCGGCGCTATAAATTCCACCCCTGAATTTTTGCGCCCGTTAATATAAGCCTTGTATTTTTTTATAAATTCAGACGCTTCTTTATCCGGCGGCGTAAACTCGACTATTTCCGTTTTAACGGCGTCGGAGTCGTTTTGACCTTCATAAACGCCAAGCCTTCTAAAATTCAACACGCTTATTTTATTTTCATCTAAAAAATCTATAACTCTATCAAAATCTTTAATATTTGATTTCATAAGTATGCAGTTCAGGCGTATTTTAGGATATACGGAATTCATTTCCGCTTTATATTCATTCAGACGTTTAATATTCGATATAACCGTATCATAGTCGGATTTAAACATCAGGCGATTATAATCTTCTTTGTTAAATCCGTTAAAAGAAATTGCTATTTCGTCGATTTGATTGTCAACGGCAGATTTTATGATTTTTTCTTTCAGCAATAATCCGTTCGTAACAAAACTTATAAAAGGGATTTTCTTTGATTTCGCATATTCAAGATATTCCGCGAAGTTTGGAACAGCCAGGGGCTCATAGCCGCACGACATATACAGAAACCGCGTTTGTCTGTGAATTTTATCGATAATCTTCTTAAAATCACCAACGCTCATTATATTGCTTTTATGAATATTTTCCTGTCTGAACTGCGAGCAGAAAACGCACCTGACATTACAAAAATTATTAACGTCCATACGAACAATATTTTTTCTGATATTTAAATTATCCGCCGTCTTCAGAGCATAACCTCGTATGGTTTTATTTTTACCCAGATAATTATAGATTTTCTTAAACGTTCTAAGCGTACTCAATTATATATCCTCCTAAAAATTAAAAATTTTAATTATCGCCGCCGGCTATTTCTATTTCCGGCTCGTTTACGGCGTCTTCTCCCGCCGTCGTATCAAGACGTACGGCGCGGGTTTTGCCGGGTTTACCGGTAACTAATTTTATAAATATATCCTCGAGGCTCATGTCTACGCTCTCAAGTCCGACAATCGGCCATCCCTGTTCGGACATCGCGAAAAACAGCATTTTTCTTATGTCTGAGTTCGGCTGCCCCTCGATTAGATAGGCCGTAGAGTCGCTGTCTTTCTGCTCCCTCAAAATTTCCGCGTATAATATCCCCTCTTTGTTTCTCAAAAAACTTAAAACTTCTGTAGACGGTCCGCTTATTCTCGCCATGATTCTCCTCGACGACATGAGGGATTTCGCTATGTCGTCGGTCTTTTCGTTCGCGACGATTTCGCCCTTGTTTATTATAACGATTCTGTCGCAAATCGCCTGAACTTCCGGTAATATATGAGTCGATAAAATAATCGTGTGGTCTCTTCCCAGAGCCTTTATCAAATTTCTTATGTCGATAATCTGTTTCGGGTCGAGACCGACGGTCGGCTCGTCGAAAATCAAAACCTGGGGATTACCCACGAGAGCCTGCGCGATTCCCACCCTCTGCCTGTAGCCTTTAGAGAGATTCTTTATCATTCTGTTATAAACGTCCGTAATTTTGACGACCTCGCATATTTCTCTTATATGCTTAACCCTGTTTAACCTGCAGCGTTTCAGATTATACGCGAAATTCAGATATTCTTTTACGGTCATATCGAGATAGAGAGGAGGCTGTTCGGGAAGGAAGCCTATTCTTTTCTTCGCTTCCGACGGATTATCGAGGATATCTATGCCGTCTATCTTCGCGCTGCCCGCGCTCGAAGAGAGATACCCGGTCAGAATATTCAGGGTGGTCGTCTTCCCCGCCCCGTTAGGGCCGAGGAAACCGACGATTTCCCCTTTTTCGACGTTAAAAGAAATGTTATCGACGGCCGTGTTCACGCCGTATTTTTTCACAAGATTTGAAATTTCTATCATTGAGACTCTCCGAAACCATAAATTAATAATTTTTTATAAATTCTAATTATAACGCATAAATATTGAGAGAATGTTAATAATTACAGAGAATTTTGCGTTATTATAAATATTTTTGCTTTTATTTTTTTTGTTTTTGTTTATATAGTTTATGTTTATATATATATAATGTAGGGAATCGCTTGGGTGTTGCGCTTGGTGTTGCGGTCAGTATTGCATTGGGTGTTGCGCCGTGCGTCTCATTTTCGCGAATAAAAAATATTGTTTTTGACTTCGGCTATTATATATTATAACACAAAAAAAAATAACATTCTATAACATTCAGTATCATTTTTTTGTTTTCCGCATAAATTCACGGCGCGGCATGGAAGCCGCGCCCTACTATTCTGTTTGCCGATTGGATTAACCTACTTCACTTCATATTTTCCGCTTGCGGGTTTCTTCGACGTTGACGCTACCCAAATCTTCGTTCCCGGCGGCACAGATACGCCTTTAGCCGCGCTCGCATATTCAGTCGGTACGTTATCGCCGATTTGCACTTTCATGCCTTTTTTAATTTTAGCCGTTCCTCCGGATACTTTGATACTCGGCGGCTTCGATTCGTTCTTAACCGTTATTTTTTTGAGTTTACTGCCCGCCGCGAAGCTGTCGCCCTTATCTTCCGGAGAAACCCTGACAAACTGGATATTTTTGGTTTTCGTCGTCGAAAACGGCGTTACCTCCGTTGATTCAAGGTCAAATTCCGAAAATTCTCCGGGGATTTTCGGGTTGCTGCTCGGCGGCGCGACTATTATCAGTTGAGAGAGAGGAGTATCAGAGCCTTTACTACTCAAAAACCAATTCCCCTCTTCCGAATAATTTATCGCGAATTTCGGCAAATCCGCGCGTTTTGCGATATCGGGGAATATTATAATACTGTCTGCAGGCGGCGTTTTTGCTTTCTTCGGCACCTCAGAAGTCGCTAAACGCAGTTTTAATCCCGATTTATTATTCAGCAGTTTACGCAGTAACGTATCGTCAAAAGTTTTCTTACCGAGTTTTTTCCATTTAGTTCCGCCGTCCACGCTGTAAGTCATAATTCTTAAATTATTAAGCTCTATCGTTTCCTGCGTCAGATTGATTTCCACGCCTTCTCTGTTACTGCTCGGCGCGATTACGTCTCCGGTCACGATTACTTCGCACTCCGCCGTAAGTTCGGGGTTCTCAACAGACGTTACGGTGATTATCGCCGTACCTTTTTCTATCCCGGTTACTACGCCCACTTTTACGCCGTCGTCGTCTATCATTTCTTCAACCGTCGCGACTTCATCGTCAGAGCTTTCCCATGTTACCTCGGGATTCGCTCCCGCGGGATTAACAGTCGCGAATAAGTCGAGAGTGTTGCCCAGTTTCACTTTTGCGGACGACCTGTTCAGCGTGACTCCCGCAGCTTCAATAGATTCCACGATAACAGTATATTGTCTTGTATTAGTCGTTGGTTCAGTTGGCGGGATTGGTTCTTCTTCAGGTTCTGTTGTGTCTGTTGGACCTGTAGGCTCTGTGAGCGGTTCCGTAGGAGATTCTGTGGTTTCTGGCTCTGTAGGAGCGTCAGGTTCTATAGGCGGTTCTGTAGGGTCTGTAGTTTCTTCTGGGGGTTCTGGGTCTGTCGGGTCTGTAGGGTCTGGGTCTTCGGGTTCTGTAGTTTCAGGGTCTGTAGTAGGTTCTTCTGTAGTTGTGGGAATTTCAGGGTCAGGTTCTGGTTCAGGGTCAGGTCTCGCGGATTTGACTGTGTATACGACAGGGTCGTCAGGGTCGCTGAAGTCTTGTTCTATTCCGCTTTTGGGGTCTATATGAATCCCCGTGTAGGTGATTGTCGGCGTAAGCGCTTTCACGTCTGTGCCGAACGGCACTCTGAGCGTTATCGTGTTTTCGTCATTGTCAATATCACCCTCTACGATTAATAAATCAAAAGCATCATCGGCAAATATTTCAAAATCTGTTATCTCTTTTTCATCGATTCCCGCTTTTGTCACCGTCACGACATAATCTCTCGTAGCGCCGTCAGGAGCTCTAACCGTATAAGTAACAGGGTTTGTAAAATCCTGCGGGCCGGTCGGGCTCACGCTTTCGCCGATAAATATAATTTCCGGAGTGAGACCGTCCAAATCTGTCTCGTATGACACTTTCACAGCAATTTCACTTGGACTTTCATCTTCACTTTCGGTGATTTTTCCTT
>WRMA01000084.1 GCA_009777355.1 Oscillospiraceae bacterium
TTTTATTAATTCCCCTCCGTGGAGGGGTGCCGACGAAGTCGGCGGGGTGGTCGTATTTCGGTTTTGAAAGGGGTCTATTCTGTCCGCAGATTGTTTAATTGCTCTATCTTTCTTTTGTAAACTCTTCGACTATTCTGTTTATTTCGCCCGTAATAGCCCGTTCGTTCCTCTCGTACCACGAAGCGAAATTATTGTTCTGGCCGTCCATTAAATCCCGCAGCATATTCCAAGGCGCGCCTATTCTCGTGTTGTATATGCTCGCGAAGTTTAGATAAGACCCGTCGCGTACTATATCCAGCATTTTCGAAGAGACTTCGTCGCGCGCGTATTTTACTTTCATCGCTATTTCAAAATATACGGGCGTGAGATTCTTGTAGCTTTCGGAGCCCATGGCTTCCATGAACGCGCCCGTCATTTCAGCTTTATTATTCGTTACCGGAACGCACAGCAAAGAAACTCCGTCCTGTATCCTGGAGTAGTATTTGTCCTGCGTTTCGTTGTATTTCGGATACGGAACTATGCTGTAATCGGCTTCCATATCCCTGAAATTCTGCACGACGTTGTCGAGAAGTATAGGCGCGAACAGCGTCTGATTGTTCTTGAACATCGGCATTACTTTTTCGCCCTCGTAAAGATTAAAGGCAATCGCTCCCGGATTATTATACAAGAGATTATAGACTTTATCGACGAGCGAGCTCAATTTTTCGATTTCTGCGTCGAGATACGGTATGTCTTCTTCGTTTTTGCTTATCATTTTTATGTTCGAAGACTGCATAAACGCGTCGATTTGATTCACGTTGTCGAAAACTACGCCGAATAAATCGTTTTCGTCCATAAATCCGTCGCCGTTCACGTCCCTGTGAACCGACTTGACCAAATCGCCCATATAATCGAGGGTCCATTTACCGTCAAAGACGACGTCGTATATATCCGGCAGAGCGTATTCTTTTTGTAATTCGTTGTTCACGAGCATAGCCGAATAACATTGCATAAGCGACAGCGCCGTGTCGCCGACGATAAAATGCAGCTCTCCCGCGATTGTCGATTCGTTGATGATACTTTGGTTCCACCACGGCGCGCCCAAATCAAGATGCGGCGTTTCGTTTAAGTCCATAAAGAGATTTTCGACTGACAAATGCGGCATAAGAGCCGACCAGCCGTATATCAAATCATAGGCGTGGTCGCTGGCGAGAACGCTTCTGCGTATAAGATTCAGCGTCGTCTCGTATTCGTTCCAGGGCGGACTTTCTATAGCGTTTATTTTCAAATTGAGCCTTTCTTCGACCGCTCTGTTTCTCTGAAAAATCGCGTCGTTTATTATATCGCCGTCTTCTCCCTCCGAATAGACCTCGTGGATATTCGCCGCGAAAACGGTCAAAGTCTGCCCTCCGAAATCAAGCCCTTCCGGCAGAGAGTCTTTTATTCCGGGCTCGTCCGGAATCTCCGGATTTTCCGGGTCCGGTATCTGTATATTATTATCTCCGGCGGCGTTATTATTTCCGCCGGGAACAGAATCAGAGCCGCACGAAACCATAAAAGACGTAAGGATAAATATAAAAATCAATAATATTATTCCCGTTTTTTTCATTTGAATTTCCCTCCGTTATTAATTTAATTATTATTTTTATTTAAAAATATTTTCGCCGTCAAAATCAGACGGCTGCGAACGGGTATAATCCCTGTTTATATAAATCTGCCTGACGTTGTTTTCCATGCTGTAAATATTATTATTCTTGAAATAATTTGCAGCGTTTTTATTCCCCGCAAACGTGACGCTTCCGGCCGAATAAAAATTATTTTTCTCTATGTGAAAATCCTCGCACCTGGCAAAAGACATGAGCAAATCCTCTCCGCCGTAAAAAACGAAAGTATTGTTTTTTAAAACGCATTTCTGCGATATGTGGCTCATCATCGCGTCGCGGCAATTAACTGTTAAATTCCCCTCGGCGAGCCAGTTATAGCAGCCTTCGTCGAAATAAAGGGCGTGCCTCTGCGAAAAATATTCCTCGCAGTCAAATATATTCTCGATAATATTATCCCGCATAACGCCCTCTCCGCACAAGGCGGCGTAAATCCCCGCTCCGTCGTTCAGAATATTTACGGCGTTCGACACGCGATTACGCAGTATTCTGCCCCCGTTTCCTCCGGTATAAGCGATTCCCGTATAAGACAAATCGTTTAAACTATTCCCGATTATATCGCAGCAGGTCGCGTAAATGCCGATTCCCGAAAAATATATTAAACCTACTCCGCGAATATTATTGTCTGATATTACGCAGCCCTTTTTTTCAGCGGTGAACATTTTCATGCCAACGCCGCTCTCCGCGAGCAAAATACCGCCCGCCCCGGAATTTTCGACGGCGCAGTTACTGACAGAAATATTTTTGTTCCCGCCGTCGCGCCCCCATAATCTTATACCCCAGCCGGAAATATTTTTAAACGATAAATTAGTAAACCCGCAGTTTTCCAAACCGTTAGAGCCGTCGATTGCGCCCGTTATATGCGCCGCGCCGAACCCTCCGGAAATCATAGGCGCGGAAGTCGTCCTGAACTCGATATTCTTTATTTGCAGATTTTCTATTTTACTATCGATTTTAATAATACTGTCGCGTACCGGGATATACGTTTCGGCAGTCCGCATATCTTCTCCCGGCAGAGCGCAATAATATAATTTGCGGCGGATTTTGTCGAACCGGAAACTTCCCGGCTCCATGCCGTGTTCGGTGTTCCTGACGATATATCTCTTAACCCCGAACCCTCCGACGGGGTGTCCGCACGGGGAATCGAAAACAATCAGATTTCTTTCGGGGTCGTGATTTTTCACGCTTACGAGCGATTCGTCCCATCTGTGAAAAACGGTTACCTCGGCGTTTTCCCAGTTGAAATTTTCCGGAAGAACACTCGGGTCGTATATCATCTCGGTAAGCTGCGCGTTCGTCGGCTTAATATCCCAGCCCCCGCCCAAAGTGCTCATCCAGTTTAAATTACACTCTGTTTTATGCTCGATATAGCCCGTCCTCGGAAATTTCGAGCGAGGGCAGAATCTTCCGTTTATTTCGAGCATGGGAATATCGCCCGCGATTTCGCCGGGCAAATCGAGACTGTAGAGATTATCATCGCCGGTATTTTTCCAGCCGACCGCTTTTATTCCGCCGCGAAGCGCGGCCTTTTCACCCTCGGCAGACTGTATAATAAGCCCGTTATCTCTGCTATCAAGAGTCACGCTTACGTTTTCGTATTCCCCTCCGAAAAGAAAAATATTTTTGTCGCCGCCGAGACGGGACGTTTCGAGCGCTTTTTCAAGCGTTAAAAAGGGCAGGGCGGACGAGCCGGGATTTTTATCGCCGCCGCTCGGGGATACATATATCGCCATATAATTCCTCCTTGAATATTTTCAGATATTTATATTTTTTACGGTGCCGTTATCGCAGACGACGGCGTCGATTTGTATTTTCACGCAAACTGACGGCGCGCTTTTCTGTATGCTTGCCAGTAAATACCAGTATGCGTATTTTATTATCGCCTCTATATTTATATCGACCGTCGTAATAGGACGGAATATAGACGCGTAACGGTCGCTCTTGTCGAATCCCGCGAGGCTGATTTCGCCGGGTACGGATACGCCGCGTTTCTCGAAACAGCTCAGACAGCCGAACGCCATATCGTCGTTGAAAGCGAACGCCGCCGTCGGACGTTCTTCCGGCTTCATCGCGAGAATTTTCTCCCCCGCCGCAAAACCCGACTCGAAACGCCACTCTCCCCGTATTATATATTTTTTATCGAGATATATATTTTCTTTCATGTAATAACTCTGAACGCCGCCGAGACGCTCGACCGTCGTCTGATAATCTTCTTTCCCGGTGATAAAGGCGACGCGCCTGTGACCGGCTTCGTGGAGTAATTCCGCGATTTTATACGAACCGTCGAAATTATTGCTGACCACGCTCGTGACCAGAGGGGTGTAATGATTTACCGATACTCTCGGTATATTGAGATTATTCGCTATGTTATATAAATCCGTCCGGTTATAGCTGTCGAATATGACGGCTTCCGCTCCTGATGATTGTATCGCGTTTGCGAAATCGAAATCGCCGCCCGCGGATTTATAAATCAAATTATAATTCTCATGCGAAGAGATTTTCCCGAACCCGTCGAGCAGTTTCGTGTGAAAATATACCCCGTTGTCGTTCTGCGGCTCGTCCTGCCGGGTTATAAACAGTATATTTTTATTTCCGGCGCGTTTCTCCGCGGATATTTTCGAACCGTAACCCGGCGCTTTTATTATAAAATCCTCGTCCGCCAAAAGTTTCAGCGCGTTTCTCACGGTATTGCGCTCGACTCCGAAGCGCAGCTTCAATTCTTTTTCACTCGGCAGCTTTCTCGGATTATTATAGATACCCCCGGTTATCTCCGAACGGAGTATTTTATAAATCTGCCTGAAAACAGGCGTATTTGAATTTCTGTCGATAACCGGCATTATATTAAAACCCCGTAATTTTAACTATACATGTATATCAAGATAAATTATTTACGCATATATATTTTAAATAAGCTATTTATAGTATAAATTATAAAACGTGAATTTTTCTTTTATATTCTATTAATTTTTATAATATATGTTTACTTATTTTTTAAACTGTGATATAATAAATAAAAAATCGGACGCGGCTATACAGGTATAGTTATAGTTTGCGTTTATATTAAAATTAAATAAGGGGAGAACAAAAAATGGACGGTAATTTAACGGCGGCTCAAAAATTCGATAAAAAATTTATGGCGTACTGCGGCGATTACAGCTTGTGCGACTGGAAAAGTAAAATAGAAAACGGAGAGGTTAGTTTGGACGGCGTAGTCTGCGACAAAGCGAAATGCTGCGCAGCAAAAGGCTACGAGCACTGCGGTTTTTGTCCGGAGCTGCCCTGCCAAACGCTTTCGGATATGTACGCCCACCCCGAATGGGGAGACAACGGCTCGAGGCTCAGTAATTTAAAAAACTGGGCGAAAGGCAATTATGTTTTTGAACTGAGGAATTAAGCGTATGTATCAAACAAAAATAAACGAAATAAATAAAACTCCCGAAATGCTTACGGTCGAAGTATCCCGCGGAACTACCCACGACGGACCCGGCATACGCTCGACGATATTTGCGAAAGGCTGTCCTCTGTCCTGCCGCTGGTGTCAGAACCCCGAGAGTATAAATCCGAAACAGGAAATCTGGTATGAACCGGGAAAATGCGCGGGCTGTCTGGACTGCGTAGAAATATGCCGCCGCGGAGCTCTGTCTCCCGGAGAGGCGGGAATAGAGATACGCCGCGAAAAGTGCGCCGCCTGCGCCGCCTGCGCCGCCTGCGCCGCCTGCGCCGATATTTGTCCGGCGAAAGCTATGACTCCTGCGGGAACAGTTTGGACGGTCGATACGCTTTTTCGGGAAGTGATGAAAGATAAGGTTTATTATGACGAATCGGGCGGCGGAGCGACCGTTTCGGGAGGAGAGCCGCTGCTGCATATAGATTTTCTGACAGAGCTTTTCAGGAAGCTCAAAGCCGAAAATATACATACCGCCCTGGACACCTGCGGTTATATTCCCGGAGAAACCCTTATGAAAATAATGCCCTATGTTGATATGATTATGTATGACATAAAATTAATAGACCCGGAAAAACACAGAGAAATGACCGGACGCGATAATCGTTTGATTCTCGATAATCTAAAATCGCTCGCCGGATATATCAGAAAGAGCAGAGAAGAAAAAAACCGGGATATTTCACTATGGATACGCACGCCGCTTATTCCCGGCGATACCGCGACAAAAGAAAATATCGGACAGATTGCGGGGTTTATATTGGAAAATATACCGGACGTTACCGAACGGTGGGAACTGTGCGCGTTTAATCCCGCCTGCGCAGCAAAATATATCAAAATGCAAAAGGCGTGGCGTTACGGCAAGACAGGGGTTATGAAACGGAGCGATACGGACGAACTTATACAATCGGCGTTATCCCTCGGGATTCCCGAAGATAAACTGACCGTTACAGGACTGATTAAACAATAGACATCTTGCGAAACCGAAATACGACCACCCCGCCGTCTGCGGACGGCACCCCTCCGCGGAGGGGAATTAATAAAACGGCGGAGTTGAGTGAAAATTCCCCTCCGCGGAGGGGTGGCGCGACGCATAAGCGGCGTGACGGGGTGGTTTTGAAAGAAGTCTAATAATATTTACGGAGGAAACAGCTTTATGGGAAAAGTTAAACTGGATTTTATCCCGAAATTCGAACAGTCGGAGCGGATTAGAAATCTGAACGCGCGCAACAGAGAGCTCGCGCTCGCGGGAAAACGCAAGCTGAAAGGCTGGGGAGTTCAGGAAGAGGAAAACGAAAGCAAAGCCGAAGAAATGTCTTACGGAGACCACGCCTGCTGGATAGATATAGGCAGATTTCCCAGGCTCGGCGAACTGCCGTCGCGCAGAAACGGCTATGAAATGTCCGCTGAAAACTGGGGGAAAGACTATGCTTTTATGCTTGAAAATACCCCCGCGAATATATTTAAATATGAACGGATTGTCGGGGAAATATACTGGGAAATGCATATGCTCCGGCGCTATGACTGGGGCGATACGGGAGAAGAAACCGCGCGTTTGACCGGGATTGCGTACGAACTCGGCGCGTACGGTATGAGTACCGGACACACCTGCCCCGATTTGACGATTGGTCTCACCCAGGGTTACGGCAAAATCCTCGAACGCATAAGAGAAAGCAAGGCGATGTACGAACGCCTCGATAACCGGCGTAAAGCCGGATTTCTAAAAGGTCTCGAGTCGGTTTGTTTGAGCTGTATCGATTATATAAGGCGATACGCCGCCCTTGCGGAAAAACTGTCGGCCGAAACCGATGATTTATCGGAAAAGAAACGCTTTGATAAGATTGCAGGCTGCTGTAATAATATAGCAGAAAATCCGCCGCGGGATTATTACGAAGCCGTCCAATGGATTCATTTCGCCGTTTTGTTCGACCGTTCGGTCGGTCACGGCAACGGTTACGGCAGACTCGATTTATATTTGATTGATTTCTATAACAAAGATATTTTAAACGGGGTTCTTACAAGAGAAGAAGCGCGGGAATATCTCGCGGAAATGTACATGAAGCTGCGCGGGCATTTTTTCTGCGTCGGCGGACGGGATATAAACGGGAACGACGCGGCTAACGAAATGAGCTGGATTGTTCTGGAAGCGTATGACTTAACCGGCGATTATAATAATCTCGGCGTGATGTGGCATTCCGATATAAATCCCGATTTTTACGCATATGCGTGCGACGTTCTCGCAAGGCATGGCGAGAGTATCCCCGTACTGGCGAATTACGATTTGATGTACGAATCTGAACTTCGCAGCGGGATTCCTCACGAACACGCATGGAACGTCGCATACAGCGGATGCCAGTGGTTCTGTATTCCGGGCATGGAATTTTGCGACCAGGATTCGAACTCGTTTATAGCGGTAAAGCCTATGCAGAGGGCAATCGCGCGCGCCGTCAGAGACGAAGCTGAAGATTTCGAAAAATTATATAGATATTTTACGGAAGAAACTGCGGTAACGGCGAGGGCGATGCGCGACTATAAACGCGCGCACGACGAATTTCTCGGGGATATATGGCCCGAAATGTTCACTTCGCTTCTGGCTCACGGTCCAATCGAACGCGGGCTCGATATCGTCGCTCCGCGCGGCGTGGATTATCAGTACACGTCCGTAAATATTCTGGGTATTCCCAACGTCGCGGATTCTTTTTCCGCGGTTAAAAAACTGGTGTTCGAGAAGAAATTATATACTCTCAAACAAGTTGAGGAAGCCGTGGAAAACAACTGGGAAAACGACGAATCTATGCGGCTGCGTTTTTTAAACTCGGACAAATACGGCAACGATATCGAGGAAGCCGACGCTTTTTATGTGCGGGTATGCGAAACAATCAGAGAGGAAATGGAGCGTCTTTATAATCAGAAAGGGCAGCCGTTCAGACCGTCTCTGTTCCATTTTCAGGGGCATACGACTCCCGAAGAATACGGCGCGACGCCGGACGGCAGACGGGCCGAAGATTATCTCGCCCACGGGGTAAACCCGACGGCTGGAGCGAATATCAGGGGTTTGCTGCCGACCGCTAACTCCCTCTCGTCCGTAAAAGCGAATAAATATCAGGGTTCGCCGATTCAGGTCGATTTGCAGCCGAAATTCTTTGACGGCAAAGAAAAACTATGGGAATATATAAATAATTTTTCGTCTGCCTATTTTAAAAAAGGCGGTATGCAGATTAATCTGCACGTCA
>WRMA01000085.1 GCA_009777355.1 Oscillospiraceae bacterium
GATTAATAATCGCCCCTACAAAACGGAGGGGGGAAATCATGACGTTACAGGAAAAATACAGCGCGCTTTTGGCGAAATACCGGCAGTTACAGCAAAAACAAATCAAAAAGAAAACGCAGTTTTCGCAAAAAGTCTGCGTTTTCGGTTTAATACTCGTCACGTTCGCTTGGCTGGCGAATTTTTTATTGCTGTGGTTCGACAAAATGCCGATGAGCGACGTGACAATCGCGATAATCACGATGTTCGGCGGTTTCGCGACCGGCGGATATTTCGCGTTGTCGGGCGTGAGAGATTGTTCGAGGAATAAATACGGTGGGAATAATTTGTAGGGCGCGGCTTCCATGCCGCGCCGCGTAAAAAAGGAGTAAAATTTTATGTATAAAAATAGTGTTATCAGCACAAAAAACGAGAGATTAACGTCGGGATTCGGGTTGCGCCCGAATCCCACGGGAGCGGGAACAGAACAACATAACGGCGCGGACTTCGTGGACACGAACGGGCTTCAAAGAACGCAGGATGTTGGAATAATCGCAATCGCGGACGGCAAAATCGTCGAGGTAATAAACGGCGATTTAGTCGGCTGGACGGTTGCAATCTCGCACGAAAATAGAATATTATCACGTTATCAGCACATGAAAAATAATAGCGTAAAAGTCAAAGTCGGCGACATAGTCAAGAAAGGTCAAACGCTTGGAATTATGGGAACAACTGGCAGAAGTACGGGGATTCACCTGCATTTTGGCATAAAAGAAAACAGCACGGCGTGGAATAACGGCGTATGGGTTGACCCGTTGCCGTACTTGACGGGCGCGAAAATTATTGGGTCAACTGTAGGGCGCGACGCCCCCGGCGCGCCGCAAACTATATCGCAGACCACCCCGTCAAGCGGACAAGCCGCTTGCCACCCCTCCACAGAGGGGAATATCAAAGTCGGCGACAAAGTCAAGGTCAAAGATGTTTCTGTAGGTTCATGGGGAAAGACATACGACGGCAAAGATTTCAGAGTCTGGCATGAAGTCTATGACGTTATACAAATCATAGGCGACAGGGTTGTGATTGGTCTTGGCAAAGCAGTCGCCGCGCCGGTTAATATAAGGATATTGGTGAAAGTGTAATAATAGCCTATTGCTGCCGCTGCTACTACCACCAAACAAAAAGAAACGCAGCCGATTGTTAAAAAATCGGCTGCTTTTCTTGGTGATTCATCGGGGGCTCGAACCCCGGACCCCATGATTAAAAGTCATGTGCTCTACCGACTGAGCTAATGAATCCTTTATATCAAGTTATATCAAAATTTGCCCGCCCGAATATAATATCATATTTAAACGCCTTTGTCAAGAGTTTTTTTTATTTTTTTCTCTATTTTCTTTGATTGTAAATAATATTATAAATTATTAATAATCTATTGACATTAATTATTTTTTGTGTTATAATATTTTTAATATATTATAAACAGAAGGTGTATTTCGTGTGAAATCTATAAAAATTATTACTCTGCCCGCATTTGTTTTCACTTCCGCTTCTATATTTGTCACACCGGTTTACGCAAACGCAGCCAATATAGACGCCGCCGCCAAAACCGGCGACCGCGGGATTTTAAGCATTATTATCGCGGCCGCCGCTTTTATCATGACCGCCGTTATTACGACAAAACTCACTAAACGAAAAAATAAATAAAATAATTTTTAATTTTTAATTATCAACGTCGTCTATTATCGCGTCCGCGCCAAGTCCGAACGATATTTGGTCCTGTTCTATGTCAATCGGCGTAAACGCGCTTCCCCTTGCCGGTATTTTTGTCTTCCTGTACTGACCCGAGTTTCTGTATGTCATTCCCGGATTTCTCATAACTCTCGCGAGTTCCCTGCCTTTCGGCAGACTTATAGTATCGACGCCTATCGTCGTCCTCGTCGATTTCAACGGTATAACGGACGAATTTATAACCAGAGCCTTATTGTCCGACGATAGCAGCAGAAACTCGCAGTCCTCGTCCTGCGGAATATGCGCGGCTGAAACTACCGGCGAGGCGGTCGAGAACGCGCTCGTTAATTTTCTCCGGTTCTGCTTTGTTCTGTACGCTTCCAGCGGGATTTTCGCCGTCTTGCCGTTTTTGAAAAATAATACTATATTGCCGTTGAAATCTCCCGTGACGCAGGCGTAAATTATTTTTTCGCCTTCCTCGAAAGATAATTTAGCCGGTATATAATCTCCCAGAACGGACGCTTTTATATTGTCGAACTCATAGATTTTCGATTTATACACCTGTCCCTTATCTGTAAAAAATAAGATTTCGTCTATATTCTGCGATTCTTTTTCGAGAACGATTTCGTCGTTTTCCTTTAGCTTCTGTTCGTCGTTCCCTCTCAGCGACTGCGCCGTTATTTTTTTAAAATACCCGTCGCGGGTTAAAACCAAATGCGCGGAGTAGTTCTCTATTTCTTCGGCCGGTTCCTCGGCTTCGTCTCCGTCCGTATAAATAATCTGGGTCATTCGGGGTTTCCCGAATTTTTTCTTTATATTTTCAAGCTGTTTTATTATAATCTTCTTTTGCTTTTCAGGCGAATTCAGTATCTCTCCGGTCTCGCTTATTTCTTCCCCGAGTTTTTCCGTTTCTTTAGTACGTTCGAGAATATACTCCCGGTTAAGATGCCTTAATTTGATTTCGGCGACGTACTCCGCCTGGATTTCGTCTATTTTAAACGCCCCAATCAAATTAGGGATTATTTCGGAATCAGTTTTCGTTTCCCTTATTATTTTTACGGCCTTGTCTATATCGAGTAAAATTTTGCCTAAGCCGTTTAATAGATGCAGCCGTTCTTTTTTCTTCTGCAGTTCAAAATATAATTCCCGTTTTACGCACTCTATTCTGAACGCAATCCACTCCGTCAGAATATCTTTTACTCCCAGAAGTCTCGGAGTTCCCGCGATTAAAACATTAAAATTACAGACGAAATTATCCTCGAGAGGGGTTGATTTAAATAGTCTCGCCATGATTTTCTCGGGGTCAGCGCCCCTTTTCAGGTCAATCGTAATTTTAAGGCCGCCCAAATCAGTCTCGTCGCGTATGTCGTTTATTTCTTTGATTTTACCGTCCTTAACCAGCTGTTCGGTCTTTTCCTGAATCGATTCGACCGTAGCCGTATAGGGAACCTGATAGATATCGATGCAATTATTTTCTTTATCGTAGGAATATCTCGCCCTGACTTTTACGCTGCCCTTGCCCGTCCTGTAAATTTCCCCGATTGCGTCTTCGTTGTAAATCAGCTGCCCCCCGGTTGAAAAATCGGGCGCCTTTAATATCTGCATGATTTCTTTAATATCTGAATTTTCTTTTTTCAGCAGCAGAACGGCCGCGTCGCAGACCTCGGCTAAATTAAACGAGCAGATTTGGCTCGCTATGCCGACTGCGACTCCCTGGTTCGGCGCGACGAGTATATTCGGAAAGGCGGCGGGCAGAAGAACCGGCTCTTTCATAGTATTGTCGTAATTATCGGTAAAATCAACCGCGTCTTTTTCTATTCCCCCGAAAAGTTCCGAACAAATCGAATCGAGCTTACATTCGGTATATCTCGACGCGGCGAAAGCCATATCCCTCGAATACTGTTTGCCGAAAGAGCCTTTCGAATCTATAAACGGGTGAAGCAGCGACTCGCTGCCTTTAGTCAGCCTTACGAGAGTGGCGTACAGAGCCAAATCCCCGTGGGGGTTCAGCTTCATTGTCTGACCCACGACGTTCGCCGATTTCGTCTTGTTCGCGGAAGGACTGAGCAGCCCCATTTTATACATAGTATACAATAATTTTCTGTGGGAAGGCTTTAATCCGTCGATTTCCGGAATCGCTCTCGAAATAATAACGGTCATCGCGTAAGGCATGTAATTTACTTCGAGGGTCTCCGTGATTTTCTGGTCGGCGATAAACGCGCTCTCTTTAACCTGATTTTTTTTGATATTATCTCTGGTATTATTTTTTTTGCTTTTAGGCATATTTTTTAGAACTCCTGAATATTTCAAATATTTTATTCCGTCCGGAACAGAGTCTGCGGGAATCTGACGCTTATTTTTTCTTCGGCGCTCTCAAAATTGCTGTCTATGAATAATATATCGTATATTTCTTCCAAAACGTCGGCGGTTTCTTTTTTCCAGGGTTTGTTCTTTAGTCTGGCGAGCGCGGCGTACGCCGCCGCGTCGTCGTAATCCGCGCAGGCTTTTTTTATGATAAGCAGCTGCTCGGACAAATAAGCCTCGTCTTCTTCTATTATTTCGGTCGTTTCAGCCATTCCCCCCGTCGTCCGGGTATCTGTATCTGTATCCGAACCCGGACCGAACCCGGAATCGATATCGGATTTCGATTTTGCCCCGACGCTTTCAAGGGTGTTGACTAACGATTCGAGAGAAGCGGTAAAACTTTCGCAGTTCGCAAAGAGAAACTCCGAATCCCCCGTCCTTCCGGCGTTTTCAAGTTCGGCCGCCCTTCGGGAAAGCTCGCCGCTCCCGATATTGTTGAGCGCGCCCTTCATGGCGTGGGCCGTGAACGCGAGCAGCTTCATGTCGCCGCGCGATATCGCCTTGCGCAGGTTTACGACTGCTTCCCTCGCGTCGTCCAGAAATAATTTCAGCAGCTTCTGAGTCTCGCCGGACTGCCGGTCCTTCACTTTCAATTTATATTTTGCCGCCTCTTCGGGATATTTATCCCGGATATATTTATTTAAAACGGCGTCGAGGTATCTCATATCGATAGGCTTCGAGATAAAATCGTCGAAGCCGTTTTGCCTGAACATGACGTCGTTGCCGACGATAGCGTTGGCGGTCAGAGCGACGACGGCGCCTTTATAGCCCGATTCCCGGAGTTTAAGCGTCGTCTCTATACCGTCCATCCCGGGCATCATATGGTCCATAAATATAATATCGTATATATTCCCGGCCCTTATCTTATCCAGGACTTCGAAACCGCTCGACGCGGGTTCGATTTGCAGTCCGTACGGTTTCATCAGCCCCGACGCGACGAACAGGTTCGAACGCACGTCGTCGACTATCAATACTTTTCCGTAAGGCATATGGGAGTGGATAATCTGCATATTCTTAAAACGCTTGTCTTCTGAAAACTTAAAGCCGCGTATCCGGTCCGCAAGTTCCTTTCCGATAATCTCGCCGTTTACCCGTTCCTGCATCACCGTTACCGTAAATTCGCTGCCCGAGCCGTATTCGCTCTCGGCTTTTATATCCCCTCCCATCATTACGGCCAGGTTTTTCGCTATGTTCAGCCCGAGCCCCGTACCCTCGATATTGAGGTTTGCGGAGACGTTGAAACGCATAAACTCCGTGAACAGATTTTTCATATCCTCGGGCTTTATGCCACGCCCGGTGTCTTTGACGGCGAACCGCAGCATTAAATCGTTATCCCTCATGAAATGGCTGACCGACAGTTTCACGCTGCCTTTTTCAGTATATTTAATCGCGTTCGACAGAAGATTGGAGAGAATCTGTTTCAGGCGCAGTTCGTCGCCGATAAGATTCAGCGGCAGATTTTCGTCTATGTCGAGAATCATTTCTATCGGTTTCGAGCCGATTCTTATAATATTGAGCGTCACAGCGTCGTTAATCATACTGGGCAGACTGTAGTCCGAAATATTAAGCTCCATTTTTCCCGTCTCGATTTTTGACATATCGAGTATATCGTTGATAATCGCGAGTAAATTATTTCCCGCGTCGTAAACGCAGACCCAGTCCTTCGCCAGTTCTTCCGGCATGCCGTTCATTTGCAGCCTCATTTGGGAAATGCCGACTATCGTATTCATGGGAGTCCTGATTTCGTGGCTCATTCTCGCGAGAAACTCCGACTTCGCGTTGTTCGCGAGCCTCGCGGCTTCAAGCTGGCTGACTTCCCCGAACATTTTCTCGGTTCTCTCCGCCATATCCGTTAGGCTGCGGCGCAGTATTTCAATCTCCCCGCCCGTATAGGTCCGGGATTTTAAATTATCTCCGCTGAACAAGTCCGGGAGATTTTCGCCGGGAACGTAAGCCGACACGCCGTCCGCAAGAATCCGTACCGGCTGAATCACGAGTTTCCGGGCGGCGTAAAATCCCGCCGCGGCAAACGCCATAGAAGTAATCAGAATTATAACCCCCAGCAGAACAAATACAAACATCCGTTCAGCCAGGATTTTGTCTATAGCGACGGCGACGTTCGCAAGGGCCGCGACGCTGCCGTCGCTCCGGTAGATAAATTCCGACGCCGTAAACAGTCTTCCCCATTCGGTATCGAAAATATACGGTTCGAACGCCTCGCCCCTTTCGTACGTCAGTACGGCTTCGTCGTACTGCTCGTCTTCGAGCGAAATGACAAACCCCAAATCCACCTCTTCGTCCTCTTCTTCGGCGTCGAAAACAATAATTTCTTCTCTTCCGGTTATCGCGGAAATATAAATATACGTAACGCCGCTTTCCCTGAGCTGGACCTGCAGGCGTTCCAAAGTTTCGTAATACCCGTCGTCCTTTTCAAGAGTAAGCAGATACCGGTCCACCGATTCTCCGTCCGTCATCGAAGCCGCGATTTTCGACAGTAAAACGGCCTTGCCCGTGTATTCCGACTCGATTCTCGCCTGATAGATAACCGACAGGAAAACCATCGCGATAATTACTATAAAAAGAGACAGCCCGGCTAAAATTACCATTAAGCGAAAGCTTATCGATTTTCTCAAAGGCAGCTTCAAATTTTTACCCCGTTCTTTTATCTCGCGCTTTTTCTGATTCTCTGATTTTTCCAAATTCCCGTTCACCGGTAAACTACCTCCCCGCCCTGATTTTCAACGGGCGTCAGTCTCGCCCGGAACTCGTCGGCAATATTCAAGAAAGCCTCGGTAAGCTTCGGGTCGAAATGCCTGCCGCTTTCGCCGTATATAATCTCTACCGCTTTCTCATGCGAGAAAGGCTCTTTATACGGACGCTCCGAAACGAGAGCGTCGTAAACGTCGGCTATCGCCATTATTCTTCCCTCAAGCGGAATCTCTTCGCCCCTAAGCCCCCTCGGATAACCCGTGCCGTCCCATTTTTCATGATGGTAACCCGCGAAACGTTTCGCGTGTCGCAGAAAAACGTCGTTGTTCGTCCTTTCGATAATACGGCTGATTACCCGCTCTCCCATCTGGCAATGACTCTTTATGGACTCGAATTCTTCGGCGGTCAGCTTTCCCCGTTTATTTAATATCGCGTCGCTTATTTTGATTTTCCCGACGTCGTGCAGCTGCGCCGACGGCAGAAGCGAGCTTATATCCCACTCCGACATTTCCGTTTTGTATGTTCCCGTCCTGATAATCTCTTTTACGAGAAGCTCGAGATAAATCTGCGTCCTCTCGACGTGGCCTCCCGTTATCTCGTCCCTGGAGTCGATAAAGTTCGCGATTACGCTAATCGTCGCGTTATGTATATCCCGCAGGTCTTTCTGGCTTTTTTTGATTAATTTATCGGTTTCCAGATGGGTTTCTATTCGTCTTACCAGAACGGGGGGCGAAATAGGCTTGATGATAAAGTCGAGCGCGCCCATTTCGAATCCGCGTATTTCAGCTTCCGCGTCGTTTCTCGACGTAAGGAACACCACGGGGATTTCTTTTCGCCTCGGGTCCGATTTAAGTATGCGCATAGCCTCAAATCCGTCCGTTCCCGGCATTTCGATATCCAGCAAAATTAAATCCGGCGTTATTCTCTCCGCTATTTTAAACATTCTTTCGGCCGACGTCAGGGCATACGTTTTGTAAAAGCCTTCCAGCGCGGTTTTAGCCGAATACAGATTAGACTTGTTGTCGTCTACTATAAAAACGGTTTTCATAATTAATTCTACTGCTCCTTTCAATAATATTTCGACGCTCCGCGTAATATATATGTTATTTATCCTCATATTTCTTTTTCAGCTCGGCAAGAATCCGGCCAGCCGCTTCGAAATCATAATCTTCTATCCGGCTTACGAGTTCCTCCGTTCCCGGAACGGCGCTGATTTCGCCGAGCAAGTCCGCGCTTTCGGGATTTATATTTTCAAGCATGGGTTCAAGTTTATTGAACAGCTCCAGCGCGGCCCCGGCGCTCAAAGGCTCGGCGCTGGTCTGACTTGCCGGAGAATGGTTTTCGTCAAGCAGGGGAGCGAGTTCTTTAAGAACGGCCGCGAGTTCCGTTTTAAGCAGTTTCATTTTGCTGTCCCAGACCGCGTCGATTCCGTCTTTGAGCACGCTCTCGACTTCATAGGCGGCGTTCT
>WRMA01000086.1 GCA_009777355.1 Oscillospiraceae bacterium
CAGTTTGATATACCCACTCCCGACGAGCTTATTTTTATAAGCTGGTTTGAGGGAGGCGAGGTTTTCAGAAGCGGCTGTACTTTTAAGCGGGGTTCGGGTAAAATATTTTATTTCCAGAACGGTCACGAGACTTATCCTATTTATTATCAGGAAGAAGTGCAGAAAGTGTTAAGAAACGCGATGCGCTGGGCATGCCCGTATTCGACGAAAATAAAATACGATTTGGGCGGAGGAAACGCTAAAGCAAAAATAGAGAAAAAATAATATGGAGGTCGCTGAAATATAATTATGGAAAGAATAAGCAAAATAAATTATTATCTTGACATAGCTCAAACGGTCGCTTCGAGAAGTACCTGCCTGAGGAAAAAATACGGCGCGATAATAGTCAAGAACGACGTTATAATATCGACGGGATTCAACGGCGCGCCGAGAGGGCGACAAAACTGCTGCGATAGGGGAACCTGTATAAGAGAGGAGCTTAAAATCCCGCGAGGGGAGAGGTTCGAGCTCTGCCGTTCCGTCCACGGCGAGGCGAACGCCATAATCGCCGCCCCGAGAGACCAGATGCTTGACTCCGATATGTACGAAACCTGCGTAGCTCCCGTAACGGGGAATATTATCGGCGACGTCGACAGCTGTCAGATGTGTAAGCGATTAATTATAAACGCGGGAATAAAACGGGTGATATACAGGGATTCCCCGACGGAATACAGGACGGTCGACGTCGCAGACTGGGTCACGGACGACGACAGCCTTGGTAAAATCGGGTATTAACTTACTTTTCTTTTTACGGAAAAAGAAAAGTAAGCAAAAGAAAAACGATGATATTATAGACAAATTGTAAATAATTTTAAAAACGCTTGAAATTGTATATCGGGATGTGATATACTCCTTTGGTATGGCTAAAAAAGTTACAGTCCGCTGCGCTCGCTTTCTCACGCTTGAGTACGAATGTAATTTCTGCCTGTCAAAAATTTTATTCATATAATTTTGGAAGGGAGGGCTTTTAATATTATGTCGTATGATTTATTAAAAGCGTTGACGAACGAACAGCTTAAAGCCGAAGTTCCCAAGTTTAACATCGGCGATACTGTCAGGGTTCACAACAAAATCAAAGAGGGCGCAAGAGAGAGAGTGCAGATATTCGAGGGGACCGTTATAGCCAGAAGAGGCGGCGGAATCAGCGAATCTTTCACGGTCAGGCGCGTTTCTTACGGAGTCGGAACAGAGAAAACGTTCCCGCTTCATTCGCCTAACGTCGATAAAGTCGTCGTAATAAGACGCGGTAAAGTGCGCAGGGCGAAACTCTATTATCTTCGCGACAGAGTCGGCAAAAGAGCAAAAGTCAAAGAAAAAATATAGAGATTATATATTTAAAAAGAGCGGTCGTCAGCCGCTCTTTTTTATTTATTTTTTTATTTATTTTTTGAGATTCTTCACCCTTGCGGATATAACCGCGTTCAAAATCGCGGAAAAGACAGACAAAATAATCAGATTGAAACCGTCGAAAGTCAGGATAAAATCGTAGAGACAAGCGATTATTATCAAAACCGTCGGGATTATACACGAAATATCCGCAGTATATCCGGCCGTTAAGTTTAGGGGCATAAATTTATTTCGCAGTTTATTTCGCAGATTAAGCAGGGATTTTATGCCGTAAAACGCGGCGAGAAACGCCGTTGATATTAAAAATAATACTATTATTTTCGTGTAAACCCTGTCGCCGCTCACGGCAAAATATATAACGTAGCATATAAAAATATAGATAAGAGAACAAAGCGCTATTTTATTTTTGTGAGAGACAATAAATTTATCCGAAGTCTTGATAATTCTTGCGATTCTATTCATAATTTTTAATATAAATTACTCTACTTCGGCATAAGCTTCAAGGGTTTTTTCGATTGCCGCGGTCACTCTGCCCTCGCGCGATTCGAGCAGCGAAGCGAAGTTTAAATCTCCTCTTACCGAGAGATTATACACGTCGGTTGAAAAACTTCCCCAGCCGTATATTACTTCAAGTATGTCGTAAACCCTGTTGTCGAGTATAATATCGAGCATTTTTACCGAGCCTTCGTCTCTTAAATATTTCGAGCCGAGAGCGACTTCGTAATAAGCGGGTATGACGAGCCGTCTGCTTTCGGCTGAAAGAGCCTCGAGTATAAGACCGGTTCTTGCGGGATTAGGATTCGTTTTCGGGATTGTTATGCACGTCGAGCCGACCATATAAGAGCTGTATTTCTCCTGTTCTTCGTCGAGCTTCGGCATGGGTAAAATACCAAAGTCGCTTTCCATTTCCCTGTATAATCTGACGCACGAGAGGACCTGTATGCACATCAGCGCCCTGTCGCTTGCGAACACGACTTCTGTGCTGCCTATATTTTCCCGTCCGTCCAGAGCTACCCATTCTCTCCGGTTCAGAAACTCCGTCATCGTCTGATACGCTTTCTGGAATCTCTCTGTATTGCACGAAAGATAGGGTATGTCGTTCTCGTCTTTCGAGACGAAAAACTCGTTAAAACCCCCTATCATAGCCAGCTGAAGCCAACTGACGGCCGTAAGCCCGAATCTGTCCTCGCCGTAATCTATGATACCGCTGCCGGTTAAATCAGCCGAAGCGTCTCTCGTAAGCTGGGTAAATTTATCCATCGTCCATTTGCCTTCCTCGACAAGCCTGTACAACGGCTCGACTCCGTCGAGTCCGAGATTCGCGGCGAGGTCTCTGTTATACATAGTGATAACGACGTCGTCGTTATCGGTAAGCAGCAAATCGGACATCGCAAACAGCAGCTTGTTGTCAATAGAAAAATAATGGCTTACGTCCGTGTTCCACCACGGTTTATCGAAATTCAAATGGTCGACCCTTTTTAAATTAAGCAGCGTATTATTGTTTATAAGCCCCGGTAAATCCTGGCTATACGGCAGAGCGACGTCATAATCGTCGGCGCCCGCGGTTACGCTTCTTCTCATCGCGTTTGCTAGCGCGCTCCGGTTCATGTTCGTTTCTTCGATTTCAAATTTATATCTGTCCTCGATTATTCTGTTTCGCATGTAAATCGCGTCGTTCACGACTTCGCCGTCCTGTTCTTCGATATCCGCGTCGACTATCGCCCACCACATATCGTCCGGATGTATGTTTAAAATCCTGAAATTATATCCCTCGAAATCCGCTTCCGGCAGTCCGGGGTCAAAAGATTCCTCCTCGGGAACGTCTGTAAATTCGCCGCCGGTATCTTCTCCCGGAACATCGCCCGTTCCGGAGTTTCCGGCAGGATTATCCGGGCCGTTTCCCGTGTTCGCGCCGCTGTCTCCGCAGGATAAAACGACGGACACAGAAAACAGCAAAGCGACGAAAACAATAACAGAAATTATTTTTTTCATAAAACTTTTCTCCAAAATATTTTTATATATATAATTTATATTAATTAAAAAATATGGAACGACAGAACCAGTCCGGCGAAAACTATCGAAACCATAGCGCTAAGTTTAAGCAAGATGTCTATCGACGGCCCGCAGGTGTCTTTCAACGGGTCGCCTACCGTGTCGCCGACGACTGCGGCCTTGTGGCTGTCCGAGCCTTTACCTCCGAGATTGCCCGCCTCTATATATTTTTTCGCGTTGTCCCACGCTCCGCCCGAGTTAGCCGTAAATATAGCGAGCATAAACCCGCACGAAGTCGCGCCCATAAGATAGCCGACCACTCCGTTCGGTCCGAGAACCAGACCCGTGCTTATCGGCGCAATCACCGAAAGCAGCGCGGGGAAGACCATTTCTTTAAGCGACGATTTGGTGCATATATCCACGCATTTTTCATAGTCGGCTTCAACGCCTTCTTTGCCTTCGAGCAATCCCGTAATCTCGCGGAACTGACGGCGAACTTCTTCGACGACGCCCTGCGCCGCGCGCCCCACCGCGCTCATAAGCCTTGCGGTAAAGAAGAAAGAAATCATAGAGCCGATAAGCAGTCCTACTAAAACAGTCGGGTTATTTAAAGATAAATCCAGTACGAAATCAGGGTCGATAAAATTAATCCTGTCTATGTAAGACGCGATTAGAGCGAGAGCCGTTAAAACTCCGCTGCCTATGGCGAAGCCTTTGCCGACCGCGGCGGTCGTGTTGCCGAGAGAGTCGAGAGCGTCGGTTCTCTGGCGGACTTCCGGGTCAAGACCGGCCATTTCGGCTATGCCTCCGGCGTTATCGGCGACGGGGCCGTAAGCGTCGTTCGCGAGAGTCAGCCCGAGAGTCGAAAGCATACCCACGGCAGATAAGCCTATGCCGTATAAGCCGAGCGTCGGTTCGGCGTAACCGCCGGAAACGAAAAACGAAATCAAAATTGACGCCCCGACGATTAATACGGGAATCGCAGTAGAGACCATGCCCAGAGACAGACCGCCTATCATTAGGGTCGCAGTCCCGGTTTTTGTAGATTCTGCCAGATTTCTCGTGGGTTTATAGTTATCGGACGTGTAATATTCAGTTATAAAGGCTATGCCGACTCCGGCGAATAATCCCGATAAGACAGAGCCGTAAAGGCCTATATGCTCCTGACCGAGCATGAACCATACGAGAGGAAAAGCCATAATCGCAATCGCGACGGCCGAAAAGTTAGTTCCCCTGCGCATAGCCGCAAGAAGATTTTTCTGGGTCGCGTCTTCTTTCGTTCTAATCAGAAAAGAGCCGATAATACTCGTAATTACGCCTATGCCCGCCATCGCCATGGGTATGGTCACGGCGGCGTCTCCCGTGACGCTTCCGCCGTCCACTCCGCCTATAGCCGAAGCGGCGGCGACTCCGAGAGCGCACGAGGCGACTATCGAACCGACGTAAGACTCAAATAAATCCGCGCCCATTCCCGCGACGTCCCCGACGTTGTCTCCGACGTTGTCGGCAATCACGGCGGGGTTTCTGGGGTCGTCTTCGGGGATTCCCGCCTCGACTTTACCCACTAAATCCGCTCCGACGTCGGCGGCTTTCGTGTAAATACCGCCGCCCACACGGGCAAATAGAGCGACGCTCGAAGAACCCATGCCGAAAGTTATCATCGCTCCGGTAACGTCCTGAATCGGCAGTTTAAAAACATAGGTCAGAAGATAATACCATGCGGCAATATCGAGAAGTCCGAGTCCGACGACGACGAATCCCATAATCGAACCCGCGGAAAAAGAAACTTTCAAGCCTTTATTCAGGCTTTCTTTGCAGGCGTTGGCAGTGCGCGAGTTTGCCGCGACGGCCGCTTTCATGCCGATAAATCCGGCGAGACCCGAGAAAAAACCTCCGGTAATGAAAGCGAAGGGCACAAACCAGGTGAGAAAGTTCAGCGCGGCCATAACGCATAAAATAACAAACATCGCTCCGAAGAATCCGGCAATCACAGTATATTGCCGGCGCATGAAAGCGTTGGCTCCGCGGCGTATTTTCGCGGCGATGTCCGCCATTAGAGGCGTACCCTCGGAGTATTTGCGCAGTCTCACGAAGAGGAAGGCGACGTATGCGAGAGCCAGCGCTGCGCCGGCGGGGGCCAGAATAGTCAGGTTCATAAAAAACAACTCCTTTTATTAAATATAAAATTTTATAATTTATTCGAAGATATCACGGTTTATTCATATCGGCAGGATATTCAGTTTTCTTTAAGCCCTCGCAAGACATAAATATTTTATACATTATTTTGATTACAGTCGTCAGGGTCTCTGATTTGAGTGTTCCGAAATTTTTTATTACGATTGACTGCGCCAGCGTGTAGAGTTTATCGGCTCTTACGCAAGATTTATGCAATAAATTTCCGTCAACCAAATCATCAGTTGTTATAATAATGCTATATGGCTTCTCGTCAATATTTGACGTTATGGCCGCTACGATTAAATCGTCTGTGTTTTTATTGTAATCGTCGGAAGATAATATCAGAACAGGACGTTTTTTACTCGACGACAAATCAGTAAAAGGAACGGGAATTAATACAATATCTCCTTGTTTATACATTGTTCCATACCTCGTCGTCTATAGAATTATCCCAAAAATCCATGCTTGAAACACTTGCCTGCTCTAATTCTTTGAAAATTAAATCTTTTTTTGTTTTTTGAACAAATGCAATATAACTGATTATTTCAGACAGCATATCTTCAGGCATTTCATTTATCATACGGTTTATAATCAATTTTGCTGCGCTCATGCGTTTCACCTTCACAATTATATAAATTTTTTTAATTAAGACTATATATTTACCGGCGGTTACAGCCGTAATATCAAATATAACCCAAAATCCCCCATTCTAATAGAAATATACGACAAAATTGATAATTGCGTATTAAGAAACTGTTAAATTATTAATTTTATTTAAAAACAAATAATTTATTGCCGAAATAATTTATGATTATAGTTATAAACGCGATGGGAACCTTGCATAAATATTCGTTGACTCCGAGAACGTCGTGGAAGATATAAACCCCGAGTATATTTATTGAAATCGAACCTCCGTTCACGAGAAGAAACTTAAACATCTCCGATAATCTATAGCCGCTGCGTTTTTTAAACGTCCAGTTTTTGTTTATCAGATAACTGTTTATGATTGCTATCGCCTGACCCGAAGGCTGCGCGATTTTTATATCGAGATTTAATATTTCAAGGCAGAAACTGTAAACCGCGAAATCAACCGCCGTATTCAAAACCCCGGTTACGCCGAACTTCATAAATTTTTTCAGGTCTATCTTCTTATCTATAAATCCAATTAATTTTCTCATTTATTTTATTTTCTATCCCGTTAATTTTATTTTAGTTTATTTAATTTAATCTATTTAATCGCTGATTTTTTCAAAGATTTCGACAAATACCCCCGAGGCGATTTTTATATATCCCCGCCGCTCTATTTCACGCAGAAAATCCCTGTATATCCCCATGTCAACCCCCCGGGTATCGTTTACGAGATAATCCGTGTCGTAATCAAAATACCCGGGTTCGCCTATGTCTACCATGTAAATATTTTCACGTTTTATCAGATGGGGAACTATAAAAGTCGTCGACGATACGGACGCGTCCGTCGGAATTTGCTTTATTAATTCGGACGTTTCTATAAAATCCTCTTTGAAATTCGAGTATATGAAATGAAACGAATGTATCCTGTTGTAATTCTTCGAAGCGAATAATATTACTGAAAAACACGCGGCCGTAACGCAGATTTTCGTTATGCGCCTGTAATTTAATTTAGATAGATTTTCCAGAGTCAAGAAAAACAACAGGGGAATGACTCCGTAAGTATACTGGAAATTTATATTATACTGATAAATATAATCGGTCGCGAGATTCATAATAATCATCGGGACGATTAGTATAATAAAATTAAATCTTTTGGAGATAAAGGGCATAAAGCACAACGGTATGAGCATATAGAACAAAAACTCGAGTTTTTCGGGTACTGATATAAGACTTGCGAGAAGCAGGGCGGGGCTTTTTACAATATTTATAATAATATCAATAAATCCGTTTTCTCCCGCCTGCATGAACAAAGCGAACCGCCAGCTCATGACTCCGAGACCGTAAGAGTTCAGATAGCGCGTTACGAACATGAAATATAAAATAGAAACTAACGCGAGTATTAACCCATGTATTATATTGTTTTTTATATATTTTCCGTCTTTTGTCTTGATTGACGTCATATACAGGGCAATGCAGAAGACGTACAAGAACGAATCTTCTTTAACGCTTAACACAAGCGCGGCGAAGACATAAATCAATATATATTTTTTCAGGTTATTATTATTGCAATCGCTTACTATAAAATATAAAAGCCAGAGAATTAAAACCGTGAGAAATTTATTCTCGTGAAAATCAAAGAACAATCCTCCTGTAAGCGCGGGGTAAAATAAATAGGCGATAATTATTAACAATATATTTATATTGGACAGATTAAATTTTTTCGCAATCAGAGCGAGCGGAAAAACTCCCGCGGCGGCGGCGGCGGCTTGAATAACGAGCAGACTTTCCGGACTTCTGAACAGCATATATACGGGCAGGATTAAATAATAAACCGGGGAGAAATGCACGGCGAAATGGGAGAGATGCATATTTCTCTCTACGCTTGTGGTTTGCAGTCCGGTTTTCGCCATATTCTCGAACATCTGTGCGAATATGCCGAAATCGAACGTCGACGCCCAGAACGATTTGTATCGCAGAATACATGCGTGGCTGATTACCGCAGTATAAGCCAGGGCGAGAATCGCAACTATAATC